>JAGLHR010000207.1 GCA_023143415.1 Thiomargarita sp.
TTTAATTACTGATGTTACGCACTATGTTTCCAAGATGTTTAAGAAATCTTTGAAAAAAATCGGATTTCTAAGCAAGCGGCGAAACGATGTTTAAGAAATCTTTGAAAAAAATTGGATTTCTAAGCTCGAATAGAATCGCTTTGCGTAACATCATATCTTAAATCTATGGTACAGCCAACAATTTTGCAACCCGCTCCGCCACTTTATCCCAACTGCTCCCTGCGACTGCTGCTCGTCGTTTTTCAATGATAGAGGAATCATTTTCTTTTAGAGCCTTATCAATTTGCGCTAAAAACTCATCATAAGAATTAGCGGTATAAATCATTGATTGATATGGCTGAAAAGCGGGCAACTTCATCACCACAGTAGGGTATCCCAATGCTAAATATTCCTTCAATTTAATGGGATTGCACATTCGGTTAAATTCATTTTGGATAAATGGAATAATCCCTATATCAAAATGAGCTGCGTGAGTCGCCAAATCTTTTGGGGATAGTTGATTAATGTGTTTCACATTTTTTTCGGCAAGTATACGCGATAAATCCATTTGCTTAGGTCCAATTAGCAGCAATGTAGCTGGGTGTATGTGGCGAGCAATCTTGATCATCAGTTCACCATCCATGCGAAACTCATCCAAACCACCATAGAAACCAATAATTGGCTTTGGCAAATCGCGCATGGATTCAGGAATGGGAACCCGCGCTCCCTTTATTGGACGGGCAGCAACAAATTGGTCAAAATCCACGCCATGACCAACAAGTACCGATTCTTTAACTAACCCGATTTCTCGTTTCATTAAACCTTCATGTACATAAACTGCTGCGTCAGAAATTTCCAGTAGCCGTTTTTCCAATACCCAAATTTGGTCTTTGTTCGCCTCTGGTAATGTGGTGAAATCGTCGCAACGTTCAAAGACAAGTTTGCGCCATTTTCTCCTTTCAACGGCGGGAGTGAATGTTGGCATAGAAACTATTGCAGATGGGTGTTTGATTTTCAATCGCCAACAAAGTATTTTCACTTGAAGTGATAATAGCCAGCCATTGAATTTCAAAAAAAATGGTGAGTAAATGGGTACGAAGAGAGGACTGTAGATGTACATTCCCGATTCTGAGTCACGCCTAAGTCCCTTTGTCAAGCTGTTGATTTTTCGCCAATATCTTGACCACGCAATCTCGGTTTTACCGGGTACTGGGATACGCATACCGATGCTGTTTATCCACACTGTCGGCACACGTTTAGCAATGCGAGTTGCCATACGCACAGAGGAATGTCCGCGATTATGATACCACCAATCGACGTTGCCAAAGTGGAACACGCCGTCGCAGTGATTTAATGTCGCACTTGTTTGCGACTTTTGAGAAGTTGATTTTGTTGTTGTTTCCATATTTTTAATAAAAAAAACATATATTATTCAATCACTTGATTCTAAATAACGGCGAAAAATATCGGCTAACCTTTCAGTATTTCTTTGTAATTCATAGTATTCTAAAACGCGCTGATGACCGGATTTGCCTATTTTAAGACGTAAATCTGGGTTATCCATCAGTAGGGCAATTGCTTTGGCTAGGGCTTCGATATCTGAAGCGGCAACGAGAATGCCATCTTTGCCGCTAGTAATGAGTTCTGGAATACCGGTGATATGCGTTGTGATACAGGGAATTTCCATCGCCATGGCTTCCATCAAGACAACTGGTAAACCTTCAGCAAAACTCGCAATGGTAAATATGTCAGCACTGTTATAGAAATCTAAAATACGATCTTGATTGATTGCACCTTCAAAGACAACTTGCTCCGTGAGTTGCCGTTGCTTGACTTCATCTTCTAATCTTTGACGATCCGGACCATCTCCCACAAAGCGCAAGCGTAATTGACGACCTTCACTAATAAGACGAGCAACCGCTTCTATTAAAATGAATTGCCCTTTGACCGGGACAAGACGACCTACACATAACACTTCATAAGGATTAGGTTCTTCTCGAAAGGGACGTGGTGTAAATATTTTAGAATCGACACCCAATCGACTCAGTTCTAATTTATCCCAAGCAGTATGTGGTGACAACATCATTAATTGGCTACGGGCAAAGTGACTAATACAACAAATAAAGGCAGCCTCTAAAATTTTTGGAGTTAAATAATTACCCGACGTATCATAAAATTCATCAGGACCATGTACGGTTATAGAATATTTTATGGGAAAAGTACGATGAAGAATTAGTCCAACCGAGGCTGCCGCCATAGCAAAATGTACATGTAAATGTGACAACTTAATTTGACGCATCCAATGTCCGATCATAACCGCTTCAGCAAAATAGAAAAATCCATAAAGGATTTTCTTTAAATCAAATTGGCCTAAACGTAACGCAAAAAACAATCCACGCATATAGCCCAACGGTTGCGTCATCAATGTGTATAAATGGGCTTTGATTGCGCCTTTGAACCCATCAGGCTTGACATAATAAGTATTGGCCGCTTCTTCGCGTTCAATACGAGTTAATTTTTCCGCGCACCGATCTGGGGGATTAATAGAAGCGACACTAATTTCAAAACCAAGATGACGCAACCGGCGTATCTCGTGCAAGATAAATGTGTGTGAAATGGCAGGATATTGGCTAACCAAATAGCCTAAGCGGATTTTTTTCATTTTTGAAGTAATTCTTGATATAGTGTTAATACTTGATTTATTTTGGATTCCCAGCTATAGAGAGATTCTGTACGTTGTCTTCCAACAATGCCCCGCTGTCGCCATACGTCTGGATGTTCAAAAATATCAGACAAGCAATCGGCTAAGGCTGTCGTCACTGCGGTAGCTCCTCCCTTTGGTGGTATTGCATAACCCACATTTTCATCAACGATTTCAGCCGGTCCACCATATTTAATGGTTAATACTGGTCTCGCACAAGCCATTGCTTCAAGCAACACAGCACCACCTGATTCACGTACCGATGGCAGACATAAGAGATGTGCAGCATGTAATTGTTCGACAATTTGTGCGTGTGAATTTGAACCAGACCAATTAATGAGAGAGTTAATATGTAAATGCTTTGCCTGATTTTCCCATTTTGTCTTTAAAGGGCCATCACCAATGACTGTCAATTTCATCGGCAACTTGTCTTTTAAACGGGCAATGGCTTCTAATAGCATTGGTAAACCCTTAAAGGGTTGGAAACGAGCAATAAACAGTATCATTAAAGGTTGTGTGCGAGACGGTGGCGGTGGCCACGGCAATGGGGTAAATAAATCCAAATCGACACCATTTTCTAAAACAAATCGACAGCGTGAATGGTAACGTGCAGGAATACTTTGTCGAGTTGCTTTTGTTGCCGTGAGAATAGCTGACGCATGTCGAGTTGAGCCGACTAAAAAGTCTATTATATGTCCTATATAACGGATCGAATATAACCAGCCTAAGTCTTCCTGCATAATTTCTGGAAACTCTGCTGGGGTTTTTAAGCCACCATTTAATGGACCTAATATCACCGGACGTTTGAGTATATGTAAGCGAGTGGCTGCTATAGGAGAGACGGGTGTCACGAGATGAATGATGTCCCAGTTTGTCCCACTTTTTTGATGTGCTTTCAACTGTCGAACGGTTAGCCAATCATATAAATAGAAGTCTGGCGAAAAAAACAAAGAACTGGTATGTTCACTGTTGGGAAAGAGTTTGCAAACTAACCAATAAAGCGGTTTTGCAAACCATTCTGTATCAATATATATTATTTCAGTATTAGCCAGTGGGGCACCGGCTTGCAATAGATGTTTGCGATTTCTAATATGGGTAACTAGGGTAGTTGGAACCCCACGTTTTGCAAGACGGGAGTACCATTGCCAGCCAATTTTTGAGACGGCTTCTGCGATTGGAGCGCAATGATAAGCTGATAATAAAACGCGGGGCGGAACATTTAAGGTCATTTGTGAGCGATCTAATTTTTTATGGAATAAAGTGATAGTGATTTTGCGTATTTTCTCTAAACGTTTCTAAACTCAGTTTGGAAATGCCTATCACAACATTATAGATTTGCCTCCCAAACGTTATCGCTCATCACAGAAAAGTCTATTTTAACATCATTTTTATTAACATCATCTATTTTTTCCACTGGTTCAAAAAATGATAATCCTATTTTTATAATGTCTTTTTTGCATTTTTTTAAAAATCTATCATAAAAACCTTTGCCATAACCCACTCGAAAACCTTGTTTATCAAAGCATAATAAGGGCATTAAAATCATATCAATCGTGTCATCAGGGCATTTTATGGCGTTAATGGGTTCGGGAATACCTATTTTGTTATACACAATTTTTGTATGGGAATGTAGTATATAACTTTCCATACTATAAGTCTGAAAGTTACTTTTAGAAATAATAGGCGTGATATAGGGATAGTTTTGTTTTATTTGATCAATGATGAGCCATGTATTGATTTCATTTTGTTTAATGATTGGCAAAAATAGGTGTAATTTTTTAATTTTGCGTAAATCAAAATGATTAAAAAAGTTTTGGCTAATTGCTTGACTTTTTTCATGCAAAAAATGTGGAGGTATTTGCTGTCTTTTTAATAAAAACTGTTTTCTTAATTCATTTTTGTTCATCGCTTTAGTACAACGGATTTTAGAAAGGATTTTAGATGATCAGATGGTCAGACATACAGCTCTCATGAAGCGGAGGAAGAAATGCCTGAAGAAGAAGTTTTTTATAATGGCGAACAGTAGACTTTCAGAAATTGGAGTCAAACCTCTGAGGTTTTGGAAACCTCTGAGGTTTTTTTGAAGGTTTTTCCTAATTGAGCAAACTTGCGATAGCATCGCGTTCCTGTTCAAGTTCACGTTGAGTTTCCAGCAGTCGAGTACGATTAAAGTCGTCTATTTCTAGCCCTTGTACAATTGAAATTTCGCCGTTTTTTATTGTCACAGGAAAAGAATACATCAATCCTTCTGGAATGTCATAACTGCCATCGCTAGGAACAACGACACTTACCCATTCATCTGTACCCATCACCCAGTCGCGTACATGTGAAAGGATTGCAAAAGCAGCAGAGGCGGCACTGGATTTACCTCGTGCCTTAATAATGGCGGAACCACGCTGTTGTACTGATGGAATAAAATTATTGATAATCCAATCTTGATCGACGAGAGATTTGGCAGGTTGACCATTGACGGTGGCATGACTGAGATCGGGATATTGTGTTGCAGAATGATTGCCCCACACAACCATTTTTTTGATGTCTGTGACATTGCTCCCTGTTTTAGCTGCTAATTGGCTTATGGCACGGTTATGGTCAAGGCGTGTCATGGATGTAAATTGTTTGGGGTTTAAATCAGGGGCAGATTGCATAGTTATATAAGCGTTAGTATTGGCGGGATTACCAACAACCAGCACTTTGACATCACGGCTCGCATGATCATTAAGTGCTTTACCCTGCACTTTAAAAATTTCACCGTTGCTTTTAAGTAAGTCGCTTCTCTCCATGCCTGGTCCACGAGGTGCAGCACCGATCAATAAGGCATAATCCACTTCGGAAAATGCAACGTTGGGATCGTCTGTCATCGTAATATCTTGCAAAAGCGGATAAGCACAATCATCAACTTCCATGAGAACACCTTTCAGGGTTTCCAAGGCGGCTGGCACTTCTAGCATCTGCAAAATGATAGGCTGATCTGGTCCAAGCATTTCGCCAGAAGCCACGCGGAATATTAAAGAATAGGCGATTTGACCTGCGCCTCCAGAAATAGCAACACGTACAGGTTTTTTCATATAAAATTCCTTTTGGTGAAATTCTGAATATTAAAGACAATAAACCTGCCATTATTGCACATAATATCTTGAAATCAATATTCAGTAGTACAAGGGATTTCGAGGCGAAAGTTTTTTGAAGAAAAACTTTAGCCTTGAAACGACATAAAGAGAAAGGTAACTACTCAGGGCAACCAT
>JAGLHR010000208.1 GCA_023143415.1 Thiomargarita sp.
AGAAATCCGATTTTTTCAAAGATTTCTAAGCGGCGAAACGATATTTAAGAAATTCTGATTCAGAACAAAAAAATCGGATTTCTAAGTTTGAATAGAATCGCTTTGCGTCACATCAGTTAATTAAATACCGAAGTAAATGTAGGGTGGTTTCGAGGCTAAAGTTTTTTTAAAGAAAAAACTTTAGCCTCGAAAGGAACGAAGTGCCACCAAAAATGGTGGAGCGTTCGCTCTACCCACCCAACATTAAAAGACTGGTGCTAAATCAGGAGTTGGGAAATGACCTCGCATCGACATAATTATGTGCAACAATATAGTCGTCAATACGTTTGGCAAGTGCAATGACATGAAAAGTTTGATTGAGTGTATTCTCAAAAGTCTCAATGAGCTCTGCTTTAATGTAATCATGAGCAATTTCGTTCCGCAACTCAGTCATTTCGCGTAATGAACTAACGCTATTTATCAAACCCCGTTTTTCAGCACGGTTCACAGTATCAATCAATGTACCCGATTGTTCAAACTCCACAATATCAATCGTTCGGAGTACTTTGCGTACAATGAGATCAATGGCTCTGGCATAGCGACTGGTTAAAGTCTCAAAAGTATCATATTCCTCATCCGTATAATCCTTTTTGATTCCAATCTGGGTACATAAGCCATAAGAACGTTTTAGCCATTGAATCGCACTGTTCATTGCAGCCTTATTTTCTTTAAGTATTTGAATATTATTCGATTTTTTCACAATACAACTCCTTCTTGAAAAACAGCCCTTGCAAAGGTATTCGATAATTGCGTATCAGAAAGTACGAGATCAATTTTCTGTTCTCCTAATTTTTCCCACAATTGCCATCGTATTTTTCCAAGCTGATCGCGTTTGAGGTGATTAGAAATAATTAATAAATCAATGTCTCCACCTCGTGCAGCATCATTGGTTCGTGAGCCAAATAGGATAATCTTAGCATTAAGATCAAGTGCATAAATGCTTTGCTTAATGCTTTGCTGTTCAAATTCGTTAAGACGCATAATATTAAAAAGTGTTTGCCCTGTGAATGATCTGAACATTTATAAATATAAATATAACATCTATTATATGTCAAGAGATAACTTTTTTTTGACAAATTTAGCAATAGGCTCAATAAATTTTAAATTCGATCCTCGAATGGATTAAACAGATTAAATGAAAAAAATCTTGGGCATCTTGGGTGGAATGGGACCATTAGCATCCGCGGCGTTTCTGAAAACGATTTATGAGTGTAATACAACAGACTTAGAACAAGAACAACCCGCTTGTATTCTTTACTCTGATCCCACATTTCCCGACAGAACAAAGGCGATTATTAATCAATCAGAAGAAGATTTATTAATCCGTTCTTTGGTAAAAACGTTGGAAAAGCTGACTCAACTCGGTGCGAGTAAAATAGTGATAACCTGTATTACCATTCATCATTTTCTGCCAAGCGTGCCAGCCAATTTAAGGAAAAATATAATCTCCCTAATTGATATAATCATTCAGGAGATATTACGGGAAAAAAAACGGTATTTGTTACTATGCACTAATGGAACGCGCCAAGCTGGCATTTTCCAAAATCATTCCCAGTGGTTTCTTGCTGATGAGTATGTGATACTGCCTGATGAGGCAGATCAAAGTACAATTCATTATTTGATTTACCACCTTAAAAAAAGTGGTTATCAAGACGCTATCAATTTCCATCTTGATAATCTGATTAAAAAATACTCCGTTGATTCTCTAATCGCTGGATGTACGGAATTTCACCTGTTGACAAAGTATTTTATGACATATAAAGGACAAAATGATTGTATTATCGATCCACTATTGGCTATCGCTAAAAATATCAGAAGTCTTATGGATAACGCGAATATTTAACCGGAGAGATGAATTATGGGAATATTAGAATTATTAGATAACACCTGTCAAAAATTCCCTGAAGAGATAGCCATTCAGCGGAATGATAAACAAGTCTCTTACGCGCTTCTTGATCGTAAGGCAAATCAATTAGCTCATTGTTTGAGGGCTAATCAATTACCAAAAGGCTCCATTATTGCTGTGATGCTTGATGATAGGATCAACATTATCATTAGCTTGATTGGGATAATGAGAGCAGGTTGCGTATTTGTACCGCTCGATCCAGAATTTCCTGAAGAACGGTTGCGTTACATTGTTAGGGAATTGTCTCCAGATTGCTTTATCACACAAGCAAAATTGAGCAGAATTGTCGCTCGTATTAGTCATAAAAAGAGTCGATTACTCAATTTGGAAGGAAATAAACCTTCTGATAAGGCTGATCACCTCATTCCCATTATCGAACCCATTGACGATTTTAGTGCCGAAAAGCCAACCGTTTCTATTGATAATGAAGCAATGTGCACTATTTATCACACTTCTGGTTCGACGGGAATACCAAAGGGCATTGCAGGGCGATTAAAAAGTATCTCCCATTTTATTCGGTGGGAGATAGAAACTTTTAATGTGATGCCGGGATGGCGAATCAGCCAATTTACGATGCCCACTTTTGACGCATTTTTAAGAGATGTGTTTGTCGCATTAGGTGCTGGCGGCACAATTTGTATTCCACCAGAAAATAATAAACTGCTTGATTCACAAACGCTGATTGATTGGATTGACCGTCAACAGATTAACTTAATTCATTGTGTACCCTCTTTGTTTAAAATCATGGTGGCGGGTGCTTTAGATTCACAAAAGCTGAAGTCGCTTAAATATATTTTGATGGCGGGGGAAGTCCTACCCGTTTCTGATGTGAAAACATGGATGGACACTTATGAACGCAAAATTCAACTCGTCAATCTCTACGGTGCCAGCGAAACCACTATGGTCAAATTTTACCATTTTGTTCAAGAATCAGATGTGGAACGTGGTTTCATTCCCATTGGTCAACCCATGAAAGGCGCGAAGGCAGTCATATTAGATGATAATCAAGAATTATGTCCTCAAGGCATTATCGGTGAACTTTATATCAGAACACCCTATCTAACGCTGGGATATTATAACAAGCCAGAATTGACTCAAGAAGTTTTCGTACCCAATCCATTCAGTAAAAAATCAGATGATTTAATCTACAAGACGGGCGATTTAGCGCGAGTTTTGAATGATGGCCATTTTCAATTTATTGGACGAAAGGATAATCAAGTCAAAATCCGAGGTATTCGAGTTGAACTAGGTGAAATAGAAAATGTGTTAATTCATCATCGCCTTATCAAAAATGCAGTGGTTCTATTTCGAGAAGACAGCGAACAACGTCTAGTCGCTTATATAGTACCTGCTTTAGAACAAGAACCAAAAACAAGTGAATTACAGCGTTTCTTAAAAGAAAAGCTGCCAGAGTACATGGTACCGTCAATATTTATAACGCTAGAAGCGATACCCTTGACTTCTCATGGAAAAATAGATAAACAAGCACTACCTAAACCAGAGCAACTTAGATTACAACCAGAAGAAAACTTTGTTGCCCCACGAAATGCGTTGGAACAGCAACTGACTAAAATCTGGGAAAAAGTATTGGGCATTTCCCCTATTGGGATACATGATAACTTTTTTGACATCGGCGGACATTCTTTGTTGGCGGTGAAACTGTTGAGCCTGATTGAAAAGCACCTTGACAAGCACTTGCCTTTGATAACGCTTTTCCAAGCACCGACTATCGCACAACTGGCGAGTTTATTGCGCGATGAAAACCAGACGATTTCGTGGCGGATATTGGAAGTGGTTCAACCTCAAGGTACTCGTCCTCCTTTTTTCTTCCTATGTCCAACAGGATATGCTCGTTCCCTCGTAAAGGTTTTAGATACCAATCAACCTGTCTATAACATAAACCTTTTAGGCTTTCAACGTTTAAATCAGACAGTACCTTCATTGGAAATGATTGCCAAACGATATATCCAAGAAATCCAAACTGTGCAACCGGAAGGTCCTTACTATGTAGGTGGCTATTGTGGTCAAGCAAAATTGGCTTTTGAATTGGCTCGACAACTCCAAGTACAGGGACACAAAGTGGCTTTCTTAGCTTTGGTTCAAGCTTTACCGTATTATCCTCGCTGGCCTCTTCATCAGCACTGGCACATTTTTTTGGAAATAGGACCTCGCTATTTGTTCCTAAAAATACAAAGAAAATGGCATCATTTTATCATCAGGTTAAAACGCAGATTGTTAAGCAGATTAGGCAACAATAAGGTTACAGAAAATAACTCGCCATACGAGTTAAACAGCAAATTTCTTAATTCTTATTCCAATGCTTTGAAAAATTATGTGCCGCAACCTTATCCTGTAGAAATAACACTTTTTTATCAAAACGAGTGGTGTTTGAAGCATTCTGTGGAATTGGAGTTAGCAAAGTCTGTTGCTGCCGGATCAATAACGCTTTATGAAATTCCAGCAAAGGAGCACGAAAATTTGTTTGATACTCCCCAAGTAGAAATATTAGGAAAACAATTAAAACGTTGTTTAGAAAAATCGTCTGATTAATTGCCCCTGAACCAGAAAAACACATTTTAGTTAAATAACAAAATGTTGACAATTTCATTCAGGGTTTGATAAAGAATGAAAATTAAATCATATCCGAAATTAAACCTGACAGGTTTTGAAAACCTGTCAGGTTTGGCTGTTCAAATTTTGAAAATTATTAAAGCCTCATTCCTTAAGTACAATACCTTCGCCAATTTTTAAAAAATACTTATTTTGATTTAAAAATCAATAAGTTACAAATTTACAGCGGCTCGAAATTGACGGTTTTTACAATTTGGCTCAGGTATTTGTTAAGTACTGAAGCATAAGTTTTAATTCCGTACAACGCTTTAGCTTTGTGCGTCTTTTTCCGTACAACGCTTTAGCTTTGGAGTAATGGCACTTACTTAAGGATTATTGACTGCTGTAGGTTGGGTTAGCGATAGCGTAACCCAACATTCTCCTGCGATTGTCGGGTTACGCTACGCTAACCCGATCTACATTTTGAAGCCAAATTCGCTTAAGTAAGTGCCATTAAGCTTTGGAGCCATGGTTGGTATTAAGTCGCCAAAGCTGAAGCGTTGGACTCCAAAACCGATAAAAAATATTAATGCTTTGATTTTCAATCCGTTTTTAAAATGAATTCGCCTATCTAATTTCTGTCTGTTAGGTAACGAAAAAACTTGATGATCGAGTATAATAACCCAAAGCTAAAAACTTGATGTTCGAGTTTTAATTAATCAATGCTTAGGAACGTGCATGAAATACATGTTGAATCAGACCTGACAGGTTTCCAAAACCTGTCAGGTCTAATTGGAGAGTTGATTTAATGCACGTTCCTTACCGTTTTTTGAAGACTTTAAACCTCGAAAAATCCTTCAACCTGAAAAATCCTGATAAGAAATGAGTATTCATAACAAATTGTCGATTATCATTATTTCTTTTGTGGTTTTTATGATAGCCACAATTCTTCTTTCCTTATATATCATCAACGGTAAGACGGCTGATGCGGCAATCATAAATATTGCGACAAGGCAACAAATGCTCATCGTCAGAATCGAAAATGAAACACGCGCTATAGCCTTATTGGAAAGTAAATCATCCATAAAGAAGCAACGAAAAAAGCTGAATAAAATGGTAACGCTTTTTGACAAAAGTCTAGTTGCCCTAAAAGACGGGGGCAACTCCAAAAATAGTAGTGGTGCGAATATAAAATTATCGGAGAGCGATGAACCTGTAAAAACGCAATTGGCTCAAGTGCAAAAATTATGGAAACCGACAATCAAAGCCATTAATATTATTCTTGATCCGCAAACAGATATTATCTCAGATAAATTCCATGATGCCATCAATATCCTTGACAAGTCTTGGAATCCTCTCTTGACTGAATCTGTCAAAGCCACGACTTTGTTGGAAGAAGCATCGGATAAAAAAGTGGTTCATCTCAAACGATTTTTTTTCATTGCCCTGATATTAACCTTTATGCTTGCTATTTTATCTCGCTATTTGTGTCAAAGATATATCGTTTCGCCAATTAAAATGATGTTGAAAGCGACAAATAAACTCTGTTCTGGAAATGATGGTTTAACAAATCATCTCCCCGATTTTGGCAAATATGAAATGGGGCAAATGGCTAGAGCGATTAACGATATGCGCGACAAGGTTTTTAAGGCTAATAAATCTCTGCGAACAAGCCGTGATGAAGCCCTGCGTATCAATCAAGCCCTAGATAATGCGACAACCTGTGTGTTAATTGCTGATAATACTTATCAGATTATTTATGTCAATAACGCTCTCAAGGATTTATTCCAAAAGAATAAAGACACTCTGCGCGAAGTATTACCCAATTTTGAAGCCAATTGTTTATTAGGTTTCCCTATTGATATGTTTGAGAGTCATCCGCGTGAGTTGTTAGAAAAGATAACAAGCACACATCATACCCATATAGAGATAGATAATCTTTATATAGACATCAGTATCAATTCCATAATAAATGAGGAAGAGGAACGTTTGGGTTGGGTGACAGAGTTTCGGGATCGCACAACAGAAATGGCGACAGAGAAAGAAGTTAATGCCGTTATGTACGCCGCGTCTCAAGGAAAATTTCAACAACATATTGATTTATCTAGTAAAACCGGATTTTTCAAAACGTTTAGCGAAATTATGAATCAAATGTTGGTTTTAAACTTTCATATGATTGAAGAGCTTAAACGTGTTTTTGCGGCGATGGCAAAAGGTGATTTAACGCAAACAATGACTTTTGATTACGCCGGTTCGATAGAACAATTGAAAACGGAAGTGAACGGAACCGTCAATCAATTGACTTTAGTACTGAACACGATTAAGGAAACTTCGGCGACGCTGAATAATGCGGCAGTTGACATTTCAAAAGGGAGTTCCAGTTTAAGCCAACGAACTGAGCAACAAGCCGCTGCTCTTGAGGAAACCGCAGCGAGCTTGGAAGAAATGACCGGTACCGTCCATAAAAATGCGAAACTTGCACGTCAGGCGAGTGAATTAGCGACCTGTGCTAAAAAATATGCTCAACAGGGCGGAAAAGTCGTGGGCAACGTCGTCGAGGCAATGGCTGAAATCAATCAAAGTAGTCAACAAATCGCTGATATTATTGATATGGTTGATGGAATTGCTTTTCAAACGAATTTGTTAGCACTCAATGCGGCGGTAGAAGCGGCGCGTGCTGGAGAACATGGGCGTGGTTTTGCTGTTGTTGCCACTGAAGTGCGTTATCTTGCCCAGCGTAGCGCAGCTTCAGCTAAAGAAATTAAGAATTTGATACAAGATAGTGTCAATAAAGTCGAAGATGGCACAAATTTAGTCAATCAGTCGGGGAGTAGTTTGGAAAAAATTGTGACTTCTGTAGAGAAAGTGAGCGATATTATATCTGAAATTGCAGCGGCGAGTCAGGAACAATATATAGGTATTCAACAAGTGAATAAGGCTTTAACGCAAATGGATAAAGTCACTCAACAAAATGCGGTTTTAGCGGGAGAGTTAGCGGAAGCCAGCCAATCTATGAATGGACAAGCGCAAACACTTAATCAGCATGTTGCCTTTTTTAAGACAGGATAGGTTGGAATGGTGAATGGTGAATTATTAATGGTGAATGGACAGTAAATTACTGTAAGTCATTGTTTTTTATAAATTTATGTTTATCAAGTCTTTTAACTATGCTCAAGCTCCTACACCCGTCAAAGAGACGAAAGTGACAGGCAATATTTGGCGAATCTGAATTTCTCCTTGTTCGTCTTTTTCTGTTAACATCAAGTATTGAACCAAAAAATGCTCGCCGACAGGAATCACCATCCGCCCACCTGGTTTAAGTTGTTGAACTAGCGGGGGAGGAATATGGCGAGCAGCGGCGGTGACGATAATGCTATCAAACGGAGCGTGTTCTTCCCAGCCGTAATAGCCTTCGCCGATTTTGAATTCAATGTTATTATAGCCAAGTATTGTTAGACGTTTCTGGGTTTTTAAACTTAAATTTTCAATAATTTCAACAGTATATATTTTTTTTCCCAATTCAGAAAGTATTGCAGCTTGATAGCCAGAGCCGGTTCCTATTTCCAGCACGACATCGGTGGGTTTTAGTTCTAACATATCTGTCATTAGTGCAACAATATAGGGTTGGGAAATCGTTTGCCCATATCCGATGGATAAAGGGCGGTTATCATAAGCATTAGGATGTTCTTCAGGAGGTACAAACTCGTGGCGGGGAACTTTTGCCATTACCGCCATGACTTTTTGATCAAAGGTTTCTCTACCCCTTTCTTTACTCGTTTCATAAGCCATATTATTGATACTTTTAATCATTTCCTCTTTCAATTTTATTTCCTTTTTATTACTTAGGAATGTGCATAAAATAACTAGGCAACCATAAAGGATTGCCCCTACATCAATCAAGGTTCTGTAGGGGTAATCCCTTGTGGTTACCCTAAAGTTGACTAAGTTATTTCATGCACGTTACTTAGTGTCCATCCGGAAACGGCTTTAAAAATCCCAAAGCTGAAGATTTGGACTCCAAGATGCCCGTTTTTTGGAGTCCAAACCTTTAGATTTGGAAGTGTTTCCGGATGGACACTACTTATGACTTTTGTAGGTGGTTTCGATTCGAGGTTTTTTTTACCGAAAAAACTTGAACCTCAAATTGAGTTTTTTGAAGAAAAACTCAAACATCGAAAAAGTCTTTTTCTTGCCTACCGAGAATGCGAATTAAGAGTTAAAATAGGAGTCCAACGCTTTAGCTTTGGGCGGACTGACAAAGCTAAAGCGTTGGACTCCAAAAGAGCCAAATCTGAAGGTTTGGACTCCATTTTCAAAAAAAAATTCAATTCTTAATTCGCATTGAGATGGTGGGCAAGAAAAAGACTTTGCCCACCCTACTACTTAATTCGCATTAATAACGTTTATACTGAATCACTGAACATTAATAAGGCTTTTTCGACCCGATCACATTCCATTTTCAACAGAACCAATTGTTCTTCTGCTTTATCAAAACGATTCTCCTCGGCAAACTTTTCAAAAAATTTACAGAAAGCGATGATGTGCTGTGCGCCTAAAACGGCACTTGCCCCTTTGAATTTATGAGCAGCACCATATAAAGCGTCGCTGTCTTGTGAAGCAATCGTTTCTTGTAATGTCTTCAAATAAATGGGCAATTCTTCTAAGTATAAATTGACCAGCCATTTGACTTTTTCTGGTTTCAGATTTTCGCGCATTTCTTTTAACGCACTCAAATCTAAGGTGGCGTTCAATATTCCATCATCGGTTATCTGTTTTTCAGTCTGGATTGAAATAGATTCCGTCTTTGAATTCTGATCTGTTAAACTTTTGGCCTCCTGAACTTCTTGCATTTTTGATTCTTTATTTTCCAACCAAGTCTTTAATATTTCTTCTAACTCCGAAAGAACAATGGGTTTTGTCAAAATGCCATCCATACCGACTGATAAACAACGTTCATGGCTTGATTGCATGACATCTGCGGTAAAAGCGATAATGGGAATACGCGGTTTGCCCTGCTGTTTTTCAAGTTCACGTATTTGTTCTGTTGCGTCGTAACCATCAAGTTCCGGCATATTACAGTCCATGAAGATAATATCAAAAGCCTGTTGCTCTATTGCTTCAATGGCTTCTAAACCATTGTTTGCAACATGAACATGACAATGGTGTTGTGTCAGTATTGTTTTACCCACTTCTTGATTAATAATATTATCTTCAGCTAATAACACTTGCCATTTTTCGTTTTCATCAACACTTTCATCAAAAGCATTTTCAGAGGAGATAATTGAAACTTCCCCTTTCTTAACAAAATTGGTACGATTGAGGGGTTGAGAAGGGGTGACTTTTTCAAGCGGAATTTTAAACCAGAAAGTGCTTCCCTGTCCGTATTCGCTTTTAAAATCAATTTCCCCATTCATTTTTTCTAATAATTGGCGGGAAATGAATAAACCTAGCCCTGTTCCTTGATACTGCTTCTTGGATTCATCAATCTGAAAATATAATTGAAACAAGTTGTTACGAGATTTTTTTTGAATACCAATGCCTGTATCACTCACTTCAAAGCATAAAACAATCTTTGTCGTCGTTTCGCTACTCACCGACAAGCGCAACTGCACTTCACCATGATTAGTAAACTTAATCGCATTACCTAATAAATTATTGAGAATTTGTCGCAAACGATTGGAATCGCCCCGTAGTTTTTTAGGCGAACTGGATGGTAATTCATAAGATATTTTTAATCCCTTACTTTGAGCGGAAACAGCAAATAAATTCACCATTTCTTCAACTAATTTTTTGGGTTCAAATTCGATAATGTTAAGTGTTAAACCTTTACCTGCTTCCATTTTTGAAAAATCTAAAATATCATTAATCACCGTTAACAGCGCATATCCCGCATTTTCTATCATCTGGACATAATGTTGTTGTTGGCGCGTCAACTTCGTTTGATATAACAATCCAGCTGTACCGAGTACCCCATTCATCGGTGTACGAATCTCGTGACTCATAGTCGCTAAAAAGAGGCTTTTGAAGCGATTAGCGGATTCGGCGGATTCTTTATTTCGTTGTAATTCAATTTCAGCCTTTTTGTGCTCTGTAATGTCCGTATTCGTTCCCACCGCGCGATAGGCATGACCTTTCTCATCATGCATCGTTGTTGCGCGTATATTCATCCAACGAAGCGTTCCATCCGCTGCTAAAAGACGATATTCTTCATCAAAGTTGGGAATGCGTTTTCGCAAATAATTCAGTGAAGCCTTGCGTAAGCGTTTTAGATCATCGGTGTGGATGTGAGAGAGCCATGCATCTAATGAATTAAGCGGTCTTTTATCAGCGAAACCAAGCATAATTTTTAGATGGGGACCTAAATACATTTCTTTGGTTTTAAGATTCCAATCCCACACGCCTGTTTTGCCGGCACGGGCTGCTAACATATAACGTTTTTGACCGAGTTTGATGACTTGTTCAACCCGTTTGCGTTCCGTGATGTCGTAGGCAATTTCTAAGCGCACCCAGCGTTTGTCAATCCAACGAATTGCACGGTTATGTACTTCATACCACGTATTCGTTAAGTCGTTATAACATTCCCACTTATGTAATGTGCTAGGTTCTTCTTTTGTCAGTTCATCTTGGTTACAAAAAGCGCAATTGGGTTCGATGTTCAAGTTTTTTGAAGACAATTTTGAACATTGAGAAGAAAATTTTGAACATTGAATGGATTGTAAGTTCCCGCAAATTGTGCCGACTAAATCACCCAAAACTTCCTTAGCATATTGATTTTCATAGATAATCTCAGAAGTCTTTATATCAGCAACACAGATAAAAGCGTCCAGACTATCAAGTATTAACAATAAATGTTGATCGCTTCCGGCTGCTGATTGTAATTCTTTTGCTTTATAATTCCCTATGTCGGTGATTTGTGCATAAAAGCCATGCTCATTTGGCTTTAGGTTCCATAATAACCATTGATAGTTGCCATTGATATGTTGGCAACGAATTTCATAAGAGATTTCATTTGTTGAGCGATTAGGCTGTGAAATGGCTAGTTCAATCGCTTGGCGATCTTGGGGATGAACTAAGTCTAGGAGATTAGGCCAAACTTCTTTCGTATGTGTTTCTGATTCCGAGTTGTTTTCACCGGTTTGGCGACCCAATAATTTTGCAAAGGCGGGAGTGACTTGTTTAATTTCACCGCTGAAATCGACAAAACATAGTATAGCCCAGGGAAATAATGATAAGTTGTGATTGTTTTCCAATGGTATGCGCCTTCTGATATTTTGGAATGTTAGAGGTTGTTTTTTTCAATGTGAATTAAGAGTTAAAATTGGAGTCCAACGCTTCAGCT
>JAGLHR010000209.1 GCA_023143415.1 Thiomargarita sp.
GTTTCCGTTTCACTCCTACCCACCCTACATCTCTAAAGCATTGTACTCCAAAACAACATGATTAATACAAATTCTGCGGATCCACATCCAAAGACCAACGCACCTTATGACCTGCCAAAGGCGGAAGCAAAGGCAACCATTGAGACAGTAAACGATGCAAAAGTTCACGCTGTTCGCTTTGTAATAACAATTGGGTACGATACCATTTATCCCGTCTTTCCATCGGAGCAGACACTGGTCCCCATGATTGCACCCCGTCACAATGTGGCATTTGCAATTTCGCTTTGTTAAGGAAATCCATAGCCAGTTCCAGTTGAATGGCTTCTGCACGTAACAGGGCTAAACGGCTATAGGGCGGAAAATCCGCCGCTTTGCGTTCTTTTAACGCCACATCAGCAAACGCCGCATAACCTTTACGAATAAGGCGAATTAAAAGCGGATTATCAGGATGATAAGTTTGAATGAGCACTTCGCCAGGCTCATCAGCACGCCCGGCACGCCCAGCGACTTGTACTAATAATTGTCCCATCCGCTCAGTATCACGAAAATCGGTACCATATAATCCCCCATCAATATTGATCACACCCACTAAAGTCACTTTAGGAAAATGATGCCCCTTCGCCAACATCTGGGTTCCCACCAAAATATCAACTTCCCCTTTATGGATGTTTTCCAATATCTGATTCATCGCATATTTTCGACGGGTGCTATCGCTATCAATGCGTAAAATCCGCGCTTGAGAAAAAGCCAATTGTAATTCTTCTTCAACCCGCTCTGTACCCTGCCCTAATAAAAACAGTTTAGGATGCTGACATTGAGGGCAATGTATATCCACCGGGCGAGATTCTCCACAATGATGACAATATAAATGTTTATTACTTTCGTGATAAGTCAAACGCGCATCACAATGTTGACAAAAAGCAACCCAGCCACATTGATAACACATCAAAATCGGCGCGTATCCCCGACGATTAATAAATAACAACACCTGTTGATGCGCCGATAAACGTTGACTAATTGCTTTTTTAAGGGGCAACGATAAACGCTTATCAGATTGATTACGCATATCAACCAGATGAAAAGTCGGATGTATAGCCGTTCCCGCTCTTTCGGGCAGAACAAAATGTTGATAGCGTTGTTGACGCGCGTTATATAAACTATCAAGTGAAGGCGTGGCACTTCCCAATAATATGGGAACTTTCGCGCGATGCGCCCGCACCACCGCAATATCACGCGCAGAATAGCGAAAATGATCCTGTTGTTTATAAGACGGATCATGTTCCTCATCCACAATAAAAATCCCTGGGCGGGCTAAAGGAATCCATACCGCCGAGCGCGTTCCTATCACAATCGGCGTTACGCCCTCACGCGCCGATAACCAAGTCTGTAAACGTTCTCGCGGAGTGATTTTATGATGCCACACCCCAATTGGCACTGCAAAACGTTGTTTAAAACGATCAACCATTTGCGGCGTTAAATTAATTTCTGGAACTAAAACAAGGGCTTGTCTATTTTCATCTAAGATTTTTTGAATAATTTGTAAATAAATTTCCGTCTTACCACTACCCGTCACACCGTCTAATAAACAAGGATAAAATTGCTGGCGTTGGGCGCAAACTTGCCTAAAAATTTGGCTTTGCGTCACATTCAGCAGCAGCGGAGATTGAGGCAAAAATGGTTCAACTTTTGGCGTATCCGATATCAATTGATGCGTTATCCAACCCTTTTTTTCCAACGTTCGCAATGTGGCGGTAATCTGATCAGACAGATGATGCGTAATCGCAATTTGGCTTAAACCCTCTGGATACTGTTCTAAAAGGCTCAAAACAGCCCGCTGTTGATGGGCGTTTTTGGCGGGTTTATCTGCGGTATCAGTCAGTTTCCAACCGCGCAAAAATGGAATCTCGGCAGAATGCCCTTTATTCAAAAGGGTAGGTAATGCTGTTGTAATCACTTCGCCAATCGGATGATGATAATATTGACTCGCCCACTGTAATAAATCAAGATTCTCTTCTGACAATATAGGGCTTGAATCAATAACCTCCTTAACCGCTTTCAATTTTTCAACAGGAACAGTCGAATGCGCTACCACCTTTAAAAGCATTCCGACATAAACGGTTTTTTTGCCAAAAGGAACACGCAAACGCATCCCTGGTTGTAATAAGTGATTTTTGAGATCAACAGGTGGCAAATAATCAAAATGACTATAGAGCGGTTTAGGTACAGCGACTTGTAAAATCAATGTTTTAGACACTTTAATTGTTATGATAATTCGAGTATGATTGATATTGTATATAGTCATGTAGGGTGGGCAAAGTCCTTTGATTGCCCACCCTACATAGCTATCAACACAACATGATGACGCTCTATTTCACGATGAAAACTCTCAGGCAATATCGCCCAATCACGCGCTTCTACCAAAAATGGAATATTCGATTCCTGTAAAGCCTCTTTAAAAGCATAAAGTTTTCTATTGTCAAGTGCGGTTAAATCTGGGCTACGCAATACCAAATCCAGATCGCTACCCTCATGGCTACGATCATTAATGCGACTGCCGTACACCCATACCTCAATGCCCGGTAAATACTGCCGCAACAGTACCTCAAGTTGCTGCCGATGTTTGGAACGCAAATTCAGTCGGTTAATCATGGTTATTCGTCTCAATGATTTTAGTAAGTGCTTTCGCATCAGCAATAAAGCTGGGGAGTAATTTTAGAGTGCTTTCGGCAAAATGTTCACCATAGTCGTGGGCAGTATTATTGCGGTTATCGCGGTATTCAAACCAACGCTCACAAGTATCAATATCAATGACGACATGTTTAGCAGCATGGCGAAAAATATCCTTAAAAGTGAGTTTATCTAAGGCTTTATTACTCGCAAAATAGTTGCTTAATCGCTTTTTCAATAATTTGCCGCTTTGTTCCAGAATAATTTCAAACTCTTTCACACAGGCGGCGCGATAGATATTATAAACTATCTCACCTTGTTCGGTTTGTTGTAGCTGCACAAAAGCACCTTCCAAGGTTTGAATACAAAGGTTTAGATAATCCACATTAATAATCATCAGATTGTTCCTTTTCAAAAATGAGATATAATAGTACAACGGATTGACGAAATTAACGGATTTAACCCTTAAAGAAAAATTCGTTTATTTCGCTAATTCGTTGTACTCCTTATCAATGGGTTTAAATGACAGGAATAATAGTCAAAGGTGATAGGGCGATAATGATTATTATTAAAAATGGAGTACAACGCTTCAGCTTTGTGCGTATTGGAGTCAGGTAGGGTGGGCAAATTCCTTTTCTTGCCCACCTTCCTCATTAAAAACGTCGCAAAATGGTGGGCAACCACGTTGCCCACCCTACATGGCTTTGATATTGGAGTTCAACGCTTTAGCTTTGAATTGGCGTTCAACATCTTCAAACAAGAGAGGTTAATACAATGAAACAAGTTGCACCATTACGTTATGATGTCATTTTCAAAAAGGCTTTTAGTCATCCAGCCATTTTCACCGCGATTTCTAAGGATTTTCTGGGCATCCAATTGGAAATTGATAAAGTAGAGAATGACAAAGCCTTTATTCCGTCAGTGGGTAGTGTCGCTACCAAATTTGACTTATTTGCGGAAGATAAAAAGAATCGGGTGATTGTCGAAGTGCAACATGCCCATTATTCAGATAGTTACGAACGTTTTCTCTATTATCAATGTAGCGCGATGGTAGAAACCATCGCCAGTTCTAACAGCTACCATTTTCCAATGACAGTCATAACGATAGTCTTTTTTACGGGTAAAAACTCGCCCAGCCCCGATAGTGGAATTGTGGTGCAGAAATTTGAAGCGGAAGATTTTGTGACGGGAAGGTTGCTTGATAACGTTTATCCGCATCAACATCGGCTCATTTTTGTGTTCACTAATGATTCTACTCATGCGGATACACCAGAATCATGCCGCGAATGGATGCAAGCGATTGATGATAGCTTAGACGAAAAAGTGAATGAGAAGGAATATACCAATCCCTCAATTCAAGAAATGTTTAAAGTGATTGAGAAAGAGAAAATCACGCCAGAAGAACGCGCTCGTATGAAGGACGAGTATAATCAGGAAGACGCAGAAAAGCGATCTTTCAAAAAGGGCAAGAAAGAGGGGAACAAGGAAACCGCTCGCAATTTGAAGGCCCTTGGCACCTTGACAATGGAACAGATAGCCAGTGCGACGGGCTTAACTTTGAAAGTGGTTAAGGCATTGTGAAGTTCAACGCTTTAACTTGAAAATGATATACTATATAATAAGTACTGAAGCATAAATTATCGGATATTATGGAGTCCAAACCTTCAGATTTGGACGTGACTAAATTGCTGAATGCCAAATCTGAAGGATTCGAGGTTTGAGTTTTTTTGAAAAAAAAACTCAAACCTCGAATGGACTCCAAAAAGTGTTAAAACTTGTGCTTCAGTTAAACGGATTGACGGAATAAACGGATTTTTCTTTAACTTGATGTTCAAGTTTTTTACCAAAGACAATAACTACAAGGATTATATATAATAAAGGATTAGATCGTGGTTGTACTCTGTTTTAATCCCTTATTATATACAATCCTTGTAGTTAGTGGTTTGACTTGAGAAAAAACGTGATCATCAAGTTAAAGAAAAATCCGTTTATTCCGCTAATCCGCTGTACTAATATAAGTGGTACGAAATCACCCATAACCAGTGAGTAAAAACAAAATGAAACTAAAATGGCTTTTCCTATTATGTTGGTTCTCTGCACAGATCGCATTTGCAGATACGGTCGCGCCGATACGTTCTATGCCGCCTAATCCTGTTGGGCATAATTCAAGTGTCAAATCAGTCGCCTTCTCCCCCGACGGTCGTTACGCGCTGTCTGGCTCTTTTGATTATACGCTCAAGCTCTGGGAGGTGAACACAGGGGCGGAAATTCGCACCTTTGCGGGGCATACAGATATTGTATATTCAGTCGCCTTCTCCCCCGACGGTCGTTACGCGCTGTCTGGCTCTTTTGATTATACGCTCAAGCTCTGGGAGCTAAACACGGGGGCAGAAATTCGCACCTTTGCGGGGCAT
>JAGLHR010000021.1 GCA_023143415.1 Thiomargarita sp.
GTCTGCTTTAGCAGACTTTAGCTTTCAGATTTCAAGGCGGAGTAGTTACAAATTTTTTTATAACCCAAAAAAAGAAGAGTATGAATAATGAGGTTCTTGTAAAACTCTGAACACACGAGATTTAAGAAATCCGATTTTTGAAAAAAATCGGATTTCTAAGCTCGAAACTCGAAAAAGCGAGTTTTGCAAGAGGCTCACTGGAATAATTATAATGAATATTCAAAATTTATTACATCAAATCGAAATTTTAACGATTGACGAACAAAAAACAATATTGACTTTCCTGACTCAGAAAATGGAACAATCTAAACCCAAAAAACAACGTCGTAAATTGAGCGACTTTCGTGGTTCAGCCCCTAATTTTTTTGGTGGTGAAGATGCACAAGAATGGATTTCACGATTAAGAAGCGGCAACGTTTAATCCATGATGTCATTTGCCTATCCAATGGATGAAAGGGGGCTTTAGGGAACTGAGTAGTACAGGATGGCGGAAATTTCCAGACCATTTTAAAGGCAAAGAAATCCGATTTTTTTAAAAAATCGGATTTCTCAATGGCCTGAAGATTTCCGTCCTCCAGCAGTAGTTACAAATTCTCTTCAATTAAAAATCTCACTTAACCACCAAATTTTTCACTTCCGCAATCCTTTCATAAGTTGGATAATTTAACTTGAGCACTTTTAACGTGCTATCCGATAAATCATTTAATTCCATAATCTTATAGGCTTTTGCTAAAATTACTAAAGCGTCACGTACTGCGGGAGTACGTTGATAGGATTCAATGACAGTTTTAGCACGATTAACCGCCGCGACATAAGCACCCCGTTTGATATAAAATTTGGCGACATGTAACTCATAATCAGCCAGCATATTACGCAGATAAACCATGCGTTGTCTGCCATCTTTGCTGTATTTACTGTTAGGAAAGCGTTTCACTAATTCAGAAAACACCAAAAATGACTTCATGGCTGCACTTTGATCACGTTGAGAGCGATCCAGAGGTAATAGGCGAGTTAAGAAACTTTGATGGCTTTCAAAATTCACCAATCCTTTGAGGTAATAAGCATAATCTACATGGGGATGACGTGGATATAATTTAATAAACCTGTTGGCAGCGACTATCGCCGATTCGGGTTCACCATACTTATAGTAGGCATAAATGACATCAAGTTGCGCTTGTTGTGCATATTTTCCAAATGGATGACGTGCTTCTAACAATTCATAATTTTGGATAGCCGTTTCATAATCGCCAGCATCAAGGGACTCTTTTGCTTCAGAGTAAAAGCGTTCTGCTGACCAGCTTTCCTCTTTAGGATCAGCAAACATACTGCATCCAGACAAATTCAGTAAGAGGTATAAGGTGATAATAAGTGTAATTGATTTCATTTTGAATGTTCAAATGGCTCGACTGCTACGCTTTGTTGAATAAACTCATATTATCATAACAAAATCTCATAAACATTCTAAAAATTTCTAAATTCAATGTTCAAGTTTTTTGTTACAGTCCATTAATAACATAAGTAATTGATTTGTATCGTGTTAATAGTTAAAATGGAGTATAACGCTTCAGCTTTGGGCGTTTTTTGGACGGATTGACAAAGCTAAAGCGTTGTACTCCATTTTCAATGACAAAGCTAAAGCGTTGGACTCCAATTTCAATGCACTAAGGAATGAGACTTTAATAACTTCCAAAACCTTTGAGCCAAACCTGACAGGTTTCCAAAACCTGTCAGGTTTAGTTTCGTGTATTATTCAATTCTCATTCCTAATTAAAATGTTGATAACCTGTCTTTTCAGGCACAAACAATCGCCCATTCGCCTCCAGACAACGTAAACCATGAGCCGCTTCTATTGTCCCAATACGAGTATAAGAACGAATTGGGAGAGCCTTTTGTAACGCCGCTACCCGATTCGGTGGCACCGTAAAACATAATTCATAATCATCGCCCGCGCTTAATGCCATAAGCCAAGCCCTTTCAAGAGGCATCAATTCACATAAAGTCTTTGACAAGGGAAGACAATCCAATTGTAATGACGCGCCTACGCCACTCGCACTCAAAATATGTCCCAAATCAGCAAGTAATCCATCAGAAATATCAATCGCACTGCTCGCAATGCCACGCAATGCTTGCCCTTCCACTAAACGCGGCGTGGGTCTATTTAAGCGCGATTCGACAAATTGCTGTGCGGAACAGGGCAAAGTCACTCGTTTTTGTATTGAAGCTAAACCAAGCCCAGCGTCACCCAGCGTCCCCGTGACATAAATGCCATCACCAGACTGTGCGCCGTCTCGTTGCAATGCGCTATCAGGGGGTACAAAACCAGTGACTTGTATTGTTACCGTTAAAGGACCACAGGTCGTATCTCCGCCGATTAAACTCATCTCATGAGTTTGAGCCAATTCCAGCAATCCTTGACTAAATCCTCTCAACCAAACTTCATCCGTCTTTCTACAAGTCAACGCTAAAGTGAACCAGGCGGGCATGGCTCCCATTGCTGCCATATCACTTAAATTAACAGCAAGGGCTTTATAACCAATATCTTTAGGAGA
>JAGLHR010000210.1 GCA_023143415.1 Thiomargarita sp.
TTGGAAACCTGTCAGGTCTGATAACGACAAACTAACCTTTCACTGTTTGCAATTTCTTCCGACGACGACGGTTTGCAACACTCAGCGTAATGCCCAGAAAGCCTATTAATAATGGCATGAGTCCAATATTGATGAATTTCATCTGGGTTTCCAGACGTTCAATATTTTTCTGCAACTCATGTTGGACATTGCGAAGTTCCTTACGAATCTTGATTTTTTCCTGACGGAAACGGTCAATTTCTTGTTGTTGCTTGAAACTGAGCATTAGTTTATCATTGCCCTCTTGTTTCTGCTTTTGCATTTCACGAATTTTTTGATCCGTTTCTTGAAGACGCGCCTGTAATTCCTTTTCTTTTTCACGGAATTGTTGTTCAGCGTCTTGTTGGATTTCTTCAACTCGTGTGAAGGGACGCGCAAAATTACCCCGATTACGCACACTGATGAGATCATTACTGCCACTGAGATTGTCTAACGCATTGGAGACAAAGGTGGCATTTGCAGCGTGGGGAATGGCGAGCCGTTGTCCAAAAATATTTTGCACCTGTACCCAGAATTTGTCTTCTAACATATCCGTATCTGCTACGACGATCAAATTGACCGATTCAATAGATTCTGTGAGGTGCTTGCCCGTCTCTTCTTCAGAACTGTCTTTAGAACTGTCTTTATCCTCGTCTTCGCCATCATCTTTAGGCTTGCCATCGGGAAAAGCGGTTTTAACCTTCCCAGTAATCCGAGCCGCTAAAGTAAATTGCCCTTCAGGCTTGAAATTACGCACCAAATCCTCTGGCTCTGAAAAAGCACCCAGTTTTGTGGTTTCTATTTGCATGGACTTGTTACCAGATTTAATCAATGGAGTGATTTCTGTTTCGATATCACCTTTTTCCACTATCGCACCGGGCGTTGCCAAAACAATATTACCTAACTTGCTGGTAATAATATCGTCTGTATTGAAATACTGTTTATCATCTAAGTCCATCCAAACGGGATAAGTGACTATCACAGCATGATTACCCTTTCTCACCTGCACCTTTTGGGCAGTGCGGAGATTACCCACCGCTTTGTCAGAGGCGACTTCTATTCCCCAAGCGTCAAATAATTTGCTTAATTCTGAGTTACGCGGTGCTTGCATGGCGGCAAAAGGGTTCTTAGGATCAGAAGGAGGTTGATAGACTTCTGAATAAGGATCGACAAATGCAATCACTCTGCCTCCTTTGAGGACAAATTGGTCAATAGCGTATAATGTGCCATCACTGAAGTCTTTAGGATGGACAATCATTAGCACATCAACCTCATCAGGAATCGTTTCAACATCCGTTTCGATTTTTCGTATTTCAAATGATTGGCGGAGTTGATCAACAATCATCCAATCTTTTGCCGCGTCTTGTTGCTGCATAAAAGGGGATACCGCGTCGCCTTGTAAGGGCAAGGTACTCATCAAGCCAACCACTTTTTGCTTGGGATTCGCCAGTTGATAAACGAGTTTGGTCAGATCATATTCTAAAAACTCGGCACGATTTGGTGTGAAAAAGGGAATCGTTTCTTCATCATCTGTAGAACTGGTACCAGCAATACCGAAATAAAACATGGTATTGTTATTATCCACAGGAACTCCTTGCAAACCATAGCTTTCCGCTTCATCCTCTTCTTCTGAGAAGGGTTCTGGATCAATAATCAGGAGTTTAATCTTATCCCCAGCAGTGCGTTGAAATTCTTCTAATAACTCTCGCACACGGATGGTATAACTACTAATACCAGGAAGCCCTGTTGCCAGTTTCTGCGAGAGAAAAAAGCGCAGCGTCATTGGCTCCTCTAAGTTTTTGAGGATATTCTTTGTGCCTTCGGAGAAGGTATAAAGTTGCGCTTCCGTTAAATCAATTCGTGCCGTTTTCAGTGTTTGTTCACTGATGATGTTGACGGCAAGCAGTAGGGCAATAGCCATAAGCAAGCCGCTTGTTGTGAGTATTTTATTCATGTTGTTCCCGTTTAGTCTGCTTTCTTCATTTCAATTAAGAGAGCTGTTATAAATAGCCAAAAGGCTATCAGAGAAAAGAAATAAATGAGATCACGCAAGTCAATAACCCCTTTGCTAATCGCACTGAAATGGGTTAAAAAGCTAAATGAACTGATTGTTTCGACAATGATTTGAGGTGCCCAGCCGCTAAAAAAGTCTAAAACCAATGGAAAGCCGCTGAGGATAAATGCTAAACAGACAACTACAGTGATGACAAAAGCGATTACTTGGTTTTTAGTCAGGGCGGAAATGCAGCTACCAATCGCAAGAAATCCACCTGCCATCAAGAGACTTCCGAGATAGCTTATCATAATCACGGCGTTATCAGGATTACCCAAATAATTGACACTTAGCCAGATGGGAAAAGTTAGAAATAAGGCAATCGCTGTAAATGCCCAGGCGGCAAAAAATTTACCCAATACCGCTTCAGTAATGGTAATAGGCAAAGTCAATAAGAGTTCAATCGTGCCACCTTTGCGTTCTTCCGCCCATAACCGCATTGATAATGCGGGTATTAAAAATAAATATAACCAGGGGTGGAAACTAAAAAATGGTGATAAATCCGCTTGCTCTCTAGCAAAGAAATCACCTAAATAAAAGGTAAAGATGCCACTTAGAAATAAAAAGATGATGATAAATACATAAGCAATGGGTGTGGCGAAGTAACTCGCGAGTTCTCGCCGAAATAACACCCAAATAAGGTTTGCACGCATAAGGTTTTTTTTCCTTTTTTATAAATGTAGGGTGGGTAGGAACGA
>JAGLHR010000211.1 GCA_023143415.1 Thiomargarita sp.
ACTAAAACCTCGAAACCACCCTACTTGGCTGAAACCTTAACACTCTAGCGAAAAAGGCGATATAATTATTGTCAATCAATCATCATTGCACAAGTCACATTATCCACCACCTTGAAATTTTTTGTTCAAAAATGACCTTGTAATAAAATAATTGGCCCCTATTTATAAGGTATATCCCTATTTACCATCGTAGCCAGGTAGGCCGTTGCACACATAACCACTGGCTTCATTAATACTTATAATCGTGTGCAACGGCTGCTGCTTGTCAAATGAATGCCGTTGCACACGGTCACTTGCATTATCGAATCAATTGGTTCGTGTGTGCAACGGCCTACCTGGCTAAACCAGTATTTTTTCAGTGGGGTAAACCAGCGAGCGTAGGGTGGGTAGGAACGTCTCGTTCCCAAAAGCCGTGTAGGGTGGGTAAACGTCATTTTATTTGCCCACCATTTCATCTTTTCGGTATTGCACTTGAGCGTAGGGTGCGTCCCACGCACCGTTTTTTAAATGGCGGAGATTAATGGTGCGTAGTACACACCCTACGCTTGCTAACCCCTTATTCTTCATACTGGCTGTGCCGATGCACGGATTAAAAGTAAGGTAAAAAATCATGACTGAAGATATTGCAGTCGCAGTAGTAAAAGAAACATTTGGACTCTTTAAGCCCACAGTCGTAGAAGGTACCGTTGTTGATACCGACGGAAAACCTATCTCCAACGTAGAGATTAGCATAGGGGAACAAAGTGATACAACCTCCACGAGTGGCAAATTTATACTTAGGGGGCTCAAACCCGGGCAATATGTCATTAAGGTGCAGTATAAAAGCATCACTGATCCAAATGCAGAGAAGGTTCATTTGGAAAGGGGAGAAAAAGCGCAAGTCACAATAACCCTATCTGATAAGGTAGTCAATTCTCCTGTTCCTAAACCATCGGAGACAAAACGAGAAAAAACCCCAACGGAAATATTTAAACTGGGACAGCGTTATGAACATGGAAAAGGCGTAAAACAGGATATTCAAAAAGCCTTTAAATGTTATTCTATGGCAGCCCAGAAGGGTCTTGCTCCGGCACTGGTTCAAGTGGGTTCTATGTGTTTGAAAGGAGAAGGCGTAAAGCAAAACCCTCAAATTGCTTTTAAATGTTATTTGAAGGCTGCTAAACAAGGGGTTGCCCAAGCACAGCATCAAGTTGGTGAGATGTATTACAACGGAGAAGGTGTAGAGAAAGATGACACCAATGCCTTTAAATGGTATATGAAAGCCGCCGAACAAGGGTTTGCTGAAGCACAACATGCCGTTGGTTATAGCTATTCCAATGGGGAAGGTGTAGAGGAAGATAAAACCAAAGCCTTTGAATGGTATATAAAGGCTGCTGAACAAGGTGTGTCACGAGCGGCAAATGGTGTTGGATTGTGTTATAAAGAAGGTTGGGGTGTAGAAAAAGATATACTGCAAGCTTTTGAATGGTTTCTTAAATCTGCCAAGAAGGGAGATGTTAGAGGACAATACCATGCCGCCCTTTGCTATGATTATGCAAATGGCGTAAGGAAAGACCTTCACGAAGCCTTTAAATGGTATATGAAGGCCGCTGAACAAGGGTTTGCTGAAGCACAATGTGATATTGGTTATATGTATATGAAAGGGGAAGGAGGCGTTGTAGATCAAAATAATGCCAAAGCTTTTCAATGGTACATGAAAGCCGCTGAACAAGGTGTGTCACAAGCGGCAAATAATGTTGGATTGTGTTATGAAGAAGGTTGGGGTGTAGAAAAAGATATGCAACAAGCATTTCAATGGTATCTTAAATCTGCCAAAAAAGGAAATGCCACAGCACAGCGAAATATTGGTTATTGCTACAGTGATGGAACTGGTACAGAGAAGAACATCAAAGAGGCACTTTATTGGTGGGAAAAAGCGGCAGAACAGGATACTGATGGGAAAATTCTTTTAGGAACGCTATACTTGGAAGGTACAGAGGATATTCCACAGGATGAGGAAAAAGGGTTGGAATGGCTTAGACAGGCAGCAGAGCAAGAAAGTACGGAGGCTATAGTAAAACTTGCTGATCATTATATACGGAAAGACGAACAATCAAAGGCCATCAAATGGCTAGAAAAGGGAGTTCAACTCAATGATCCAACTGCTAAGGTAATGTATGCTTTTATTCATGTCTTCGATCACAAGTATAATGATGATTCCAATAATACTTTTTGGTTTGCAGAATATTGGGTACAGACGCTTAACGATGATGCACTGAATAATGCTAGAAAAGCCTATGCTGGTGATCTTGTTGATGATATGTTGATACTCAGTGATGATAGTTTTTGGGGAGGATGTAAAAAAGGCTTCCTCATCACAAAAGATTTGCGACTGATTACCTCGAAAGAGCCTAACCGCCCAATTGATCTAGCGGCAAAAAAAGCATTATCTAAGTCTTCATATCCTTTTGACGATAAAGTGAAAAAGGCTATTGAAAAACTACTATTGTTACAATCAGGTGCGACCCCCAATTGATCTAACGGCAAAAGAAGCATTTATTGAAAATCCGCTATTGTCACACTTAGGTGCAACTGTAATTCCATCGGATGAAAAAGATACGGTTCAAGAAGCATCAAAGTCAGAGAAGACATCTAAGGTTGCTAAAATTGGCGGTACTGCCTTGAAAGTAGTTGGAGGAATTGCCGCTGTAGTCGGAACAGTTGCCGTCGCAGCCATGTAGGGTGGGCAGTCAGGTGGGCAAACGTTGTGTGCAGGGAGGCATTCAATTGTCTGAACATGATGGGGATTAAGTATTGAAGCATAAGTTTTAAGACTTTTTTTAGTCCAACGCTTCAGCTTTGGGCGTGTTCAAATTACTAAACCAAAGCTAAAGCATTTCGAGAGTCGAGGTTAAAGTTTAACGAGATAACAACGAACCAACTCAAAGTACTTAAAATATTAGCCAATAAATTGTTAAACTATAATAACGATGATTTAGAAACAGCAATCAAAACGGGTGAAATTATTGAGCCTGTCCCCTTTTATTTTCCAACATCGCCATCAATCGTTATAACTATGATAGAGAGGTTAAATAATGTCTTATAGTGATTTTAAAACTCTAGATCAAGTAAATAAGAACTTAGGGATAGTCATAAAAGCTGAAAATGAGTTATATATTCATGTTGAACCTGTTGAAGTGACTCAATGGTTTATTGATACGATGAAGATGGCTTATACGAGAGCCATTAGAATCAACACAGAAAGCGCAAGACAGGCTTTGATAGTCGATCTGATGTTGATGGAGTTAAACCAGCATGTTAATATCAGCTTTTTCTTGGAAAATACTTTTAATGTTGATAGTAGCAAAGGGCTAACAGGTAATCCTGATGGTATAATAAGTCATAGTGATAATCAGCTATATATCACATCACCGGTTGTTGTATTGGTTGAAGCGAAAAAATCAGACTTAGGGAGTGGATTGGCTCAGTGTATAGCTGAAATGGAAGCGGCTAGAATCTTCAATGAAAAGGAAGGTAATCATATCCCAACTGTATATGGTGTCGTGACTGATGGAGCGTTATGGCAGTTCTTATCACTAAAGGATAACATAGCGACTATAGATAGTTATTTATATCATTTCGGTGATGGTAGCCAAATAGTGGGGATACTTAAATCTTTTTTTGATGTGTATAAATAAAGTGACTCGCGCATTGCAACTCAAAGCCAGCGAGCCATAGGTTTCTCGTTCCCAAACTGAGTTTTGGAACGAGAAAAAAACTAAAAACTATAGATGTTCAGATAAATATTTATCTGACAAACTATATATTGCTGTGTCAGCTAACCTTTTAAAGTACGCCATTTCCGATACAAAGTTCGTTCACTCACGCCAAGCTTTTTAGCTAAGGTTTTATTATCGCCCTTAAAATATTGTACCACCCATTGTAAATATTGTCGTTCCACTTCACGCAATGGCATCACAACCGGCAAAACAGGCTTAGGCTCCGTTTTCTCCACCAAATCTATACATTCTTTGTCCATACATTCTTCATGTAAATGTTCGGGCAAAATCAAGTTCCCATCAGCTAATAAACTGGCTCGTTCTAAAATATTCCGTAATTCTCTAACATTCCCATTAAATTCAAACCGTTGCAACATTTTCAACGCTTGAGGATGCATCGATAAATGGCGTTTAGGACTTATTCGTTGCAGTTGGCTTTCAATTAATAGGGGTAAATCGTCGCGCCGTTCTCGTAAGGCGGGTAATAAAATAGGAAATGTGCTAATGCGATAATATAAATCTTGGCGAAATTCACCGATGCTCACCATTTTTTTGAGGTGACGATGGGTAGCACAGATTACCCTAAAATCCGCTTGTTGCGGTTCAACACTGCCAACACGACGATAAATGCCCGTTTCCAGTAACCGTAATAATTTCACCTGCAAAGATAACGGAATATCTCCGACTTCATCAAGAAATAGTGTACCACCTTGTGCGGCTTCAACTAAGCCTTGCTTGCGGGTATGCGCTCCGGTAAATGCGCCTTTTTCATGTCCAAACATTTCGCTTTCAAACAAACTCTCTGATAAACCAGAACAATCGACGGGTATAAAATGCCCTTGTGCTCGATTACTGGCGGCGTGTATCGCTTGAGCCACTAATTCTTTACCTGTTCCTGATTCACCGAGTAGCAAGACGCTCGTTTCAGCGGGTGCCACGCGAGAAACCAGTGCCAACATACGGTTAAAAACTTGACTGCGCCCGACTAAACCTTGACGCTGTGCTTGTGTACTCGCAATTTTGGTACAGCGCATGATTTCAAGCAAGTAAATGATTTCGTCTTTGTCATTATATATTGGCAATATTTGTATATTGACGTGACTTTCACCGTGTGGCGTATGGTGCAGGTGTAGCACATGCTGTGGCTGTTTCGTTTCTAAAGTCGCTTTTAAAGGGCAACTTTCTCCCGCTTGATCACAAGGAACCTTATAGTGATGTGAAACTTCATAGCAATAATGATGTTCAAGTAAGTCTTCTTTACCATAATGGTAATGGTGCCGATAAGCCGCATTGGCAGCGAAAATCTGGTAGTTCTGACTGAGCAGGATAGCAGGTTCAGACAAACATTCTAGTAGGGTTTTGACTTCATTAGAAATCTTCATAGTTCAGTTATCAGTTAGTAACGACTCAGGGCAACCACAAGGGATTGCCCCTACGACATAAGAATATTGTAGGGGCAATCCTTTATGGTTGCCTTAGAATATTGTAGGGGCAATCCTTTATGGTTGCCTAGAATATTGTAGGGGCAATTCTTTATGGTTGCCCTGAGTAGTTACAACAATTATTCAGTTATCAGTTAAGTTTCTATTAACAAATAATGTCATATTTGTCAGTCTTAGTCAACATAATATGACATTATTGGCAGAATACGCCTGATTTGTATCTTGTGTCGTGGGGTTTTTTCAACAATAATGATTAAAACAATAATAAGCTCAATAGGATTTCTTTCATTTGGCACGACGATTGCTGTTAAAAAGATTTTCTTTATCAGAATATGAAGTTTTTTCAAATAGAATAGAGGATAGGGCGGAATCAGTTTAACAGGAGAACGTTATGGAAAAGAGACACGATATGGGCACAGGTGGAGATTGCATCTGTCCAAAATGTGAAGCACGATTGGAACATAAACGTGGTATTCCCTGCCAAGATGAAAGGTGTCCTAAATGCGGCGCAAAGATGCTTCGGGAAGAGTCGTATCATCATGAACTCCTGATGGAGAAAAAGGCTAAGAAGAACAAGCCTGAATGAAGAATAGAGTTCGGTTGCGCGAGCAACCGATAGAGCGATGGTAAGGAACGTGCATGAAATAATATCGACGACTAGTCTGATTCAACATGGTCGAATTTATTTCATGCACGTTTCTAAGTAATATAAATTATTAAGGAAAACATAATGAAAAAAATTGTATTAACGGCAAACGATGCTCTCGGTTTGGACGGCAATATGGCCATGCACTTCGGACATTGTCCGTACTATGTGGTCGCCCATGTCCATGAAGACAACCGCGTGGAAAAAGCGGAGGTGCAAGACAATCCATATCTAAATGGACATCAACCAGGGCAAATTCCACAGTTCATCAAATCCCTTGGCGCAGATGTGGTCATTGCAGGTGGCATGGGAGCCAATGCCATTGATTGGTTCAAAAAGCTCGATATTGATGTGGTTACTGGGGCGCAGAAAAGCGTGGGTGCAACCCTTGATGCCTATCTTGCAGGTAACATGGCGGGTGCATCCGGCTGCAATCACGAGCATTAAAAAAATCAACTCTTTTAATGTAGGGTGGGTAGAGCGAGAGCGAAACCCACCATTTCATTTTTG
>JAGLHR010000212.1 GCA_023143415.1 Thiomargarita sp.
CAGGTCTGGTTTTGACTTTGACTTGCAGGTCAACAAGGGGCGCGACCAAACTTGATTTTTTCTGGTTTTCTGGTTCCCAAACTCTGTTTGGGAATCCATTCAGGGACGCTCTGCGTCCCGCAACGCGGAGCGTTGTAGAATGCATTCCCAACAAGATGTTGGGAACGATATATGTTGGGAACGATATACACTTAGAGAGTTATGTGCATAGAGTAACTCTGGTGGATTTTGCAGACGAGGGTTTTGAGTGCGTTATTTTTAGTTTCACTCAAATAAGCAACAAGCAAACTCAATTCCGTTCATAGCAGTATCATCCGCAGCAGCAGAGCTTTCAAATCTTACCCTTGCACCACAAACGTAAGTTTTTGGTGGACAATATTGCCATTCCTTCCAACTGCCCCAAATGCCAGGATATATCATCTTGTTAGTGTAGACTTCTCCCGTGGGTATGGGACCACCTTGAGGCCCTTGTTGTCCCGGTGAACCTGCAACCCCTTGTGGTCCAGGATAACCTTTATCACCCTTTTCACCTTTTGGCCCCTGTGAACCTGTTGATCCGGCAACACCTTGTGGTCCCGAATCACCTTTTGGCCCCTGTGATCCTGTTGATCCTACAACACCTTGTGATCCCGGTTCACCCTTTTCGCCTTTTAGCCCCTGTGAACCTGTTGATCCTGCAACACCTTGTGTTCCCGGTTCACCTTTATCACCCTTCTCGCCTTGCGACCCCGGCGTTCCTTGTTCTCCACTCGCCTTATCAGCACAGTTCCAACTACTGCCATTCCATTCTGCCACCTGACCACTCGTACAAGACAAGCTGTTTAAGGTGTCATGTTCTACCGTATTGGCATGAAAGGCGTAAGGCACGCTGGAAATAGGTATCGTCTGTGAAATGCCATTGACTTCAATATGCAATTGAAGCACTTGACTAAAATCAACATTGGCCAGACTCATTTGATTACCTAGCAATACGCTAAACACGCCTTTATTGACTGACACGCCATAATGCTGTTCCCTCCAATTGGTACCAGGGATGAAAAAAGTAATATCAGTCGCCCCTTCTACCTGATTACCCGACGCATCCGACAAATGCGCTTGAAACGTGATAGTACCAGGTACGTCGGCATAACTCAAAAAAGGCATGATACCCAGTAACAGCACAAAAAGTGCTTTTAAAGCAGATTTTTTCATCTATAAATTCCTCAAATTGTGATAAAACGATAACAAAGAGCGTAATCGGGAGAGTCTAATCTGAAAAGATTGTTTATTACTCTACCCATTTACACCCACATACTATATATATAGAGGCCATTTCTTAAAATTCAAGTCCTTTTTGAAAAAAATTTCTACAAGTCGGTCTTGAGCAATATTTTACTTTAGACAGGGCGATGTTACAGGTATGAAAAAATATTGTAACTACTCAGGGCAACCATAAAGGATTGCCCCTACAACAATATTCTGACATAAAGGTGTGCAGCCTACAACAAGATTCTTATGTAGGGGCAATCCCTTGTGGTTGCCCTGAGTAGTTACAAATATTCCTAACA
>JAGLHR010000213.1 GCA_023143415.1 Thiomargarita sp.
ATCCTTAAGTAAGTGCCATTAGGGTCACTGCCATTAAGTTAAGGGCGAACACGCAGGTTCGCCCCTACAGCCTCTGAATATGTTGGGTTTTGTAGGGGCAGACCTGTGTCTGCCCTTAACTTAATGGCATTGAGGCGACAGCTATCCCTTTAACTCATGTTTTAACAAGCTATCGACTTCTTGTTTCAGCAACATTTCCCGAAAGAGAGGGACACAATAATGATAAACGGTTTCTTCACGCCGAATAATAAAGGCTAATTCCAAACGGCTTAAAGATTGCCTGAGTTGATCAGTTGTATAATCATATTGATATTGATCGAATAAGCTCATGATTTCAGATAGCGTGAATTTTCCTTTTTTGACGGTGCTGTAAACAATTATACAATCCAAACGAGCGGCTTGTTTATTATCGGTTAATTGACAGTTTCCTAATGCTTCAGTAGTGCTTGTACTTTTTAATGCCTTAACGATCTCTTTTTCTGTCAGTCTCTGTGCTTCAGCCGGTAATTTTTTCAACATTTCATCGCAAACGGTTGCTATCAAATTGGCTCGCTGTCCGGTTTTTATGATGATTTGTTCGACTAATTCCTCTTGAGCGTAGTCAATACCCAGCATTTTCATCGGTTCGATGGCTAATTTTCTGCACGCTTCTAATTCTAATGCCCCAATAGTAATGGCTTCCCCAAAATTTTTAATCGGGGAATGATAATCCAATACCGTGGCTTCATATAAATCCCAAAAACCCGCCAGAATAAAATAACACCGCCCTTCTTCACTCAGATTACGAAAATGACTGAGTGTGGGATAATTTTCCTGTATTTCTCGACGAATAAAGACATCAGCTTCGTCTATCAGTAAGAGACGTTGTCGTTCTTTTGGTAAATTGTTTAAGTGTTCAGTAAAGACTTTTCTATCACTTAAACCCACTGATAGGTAAACACATTCTACCTTTGGATGATTTTGGTAATGCCGTTTGATTTGACGTAGTAAACTCGTTTTTCCGACTTGTCTTCCGCCAATCACCAGATAATTCTTTGGTTCACGATTTAAAATTTGGGCTAATATTTTATCGCGCCCAAAAAAGAGACTGCTTTTAGTAATACCTCCACTGGTTTGATAAGGGGAAAGCGTTATGATAGCCAGTTGAGTGGCTAATAAGCGTGTTAATACGTCAATGGGATCGGGCGATAATAATAAATTCGTGAGTTCCCGGCTATCCGGGATGACCCATAAATTAGTGCGATCTTTGCCGTAATTCCGTAAATTTGTGGGTTCTAAACTAATCACCAGTGTGGTTTGGAAATGAATATCGTCTTGCTTTAATCGCCAGATAATTTCCTGAACGGGTGAATGAGCAGGTGGGAAATAAATAGCGAGTCTATCCAATTTGAGTGGAAATGTCGTACTGAGTTGTAAAATGAATAGTTCATCATGAGCATGGGATTGTATGGAAGCATTTAACCGATTGGCTAACAACTGACAACGTAATTGATTGGGTTGATTCAGAAAACCAATGGCTTCATCTAACCATTTTGGGTGTGAATCATTATTGGATAACACCATATCAAGCCGACGTGTTTTTTGTAATAATTGTTTGGCTTTCGGTAATTGCTCTAATGGAAGAGCGAATAACTGGCGACTATCAGCAGACAGTGTTTGTACAATGGGATGATAATATAAACTGAGGTAATACAACACCATGCTAATAAACAAGACTAAAAAACTTAATACGATATACACTTGCCAAGGGAAAGTGTAAGGGACATAAATGCGAACGGGAATCGTGAGAGCCTGAACATGATGATTAGCCGCACGAATGGATAATTTTAACTTGGTTTCTTGACTTTGACGATTTTCGTCATCTAGCCAGGCATTTATTTTGATTGGCCATGTTATACTTTCGCTGGCTTTCAAAACGAGATGTGTTTCAGGCGGATAAAAAATAAGAGGATTTTCTTTTTCAAATAATTGTCTCACATTGATCCAATAGATTGGCACTGTGTCATGATTGCTTATTGTTAGAGATAAAGAGGAAGGTTCCCCATAATTCAGTTTTAATGAATCAGAAGACAATTTGACTTTGGGTGGTTTCGCTTTTTTTACAGGTGGTAAAATGGATTGAATGGTGCCATCCCCTTTTTTATCTATCAATAAGGTACCATCATCAACACGCCAGCAACGCTGCGTTAAAACATGACAATTTGCCCATGTATGCCTTGCCCCTTTTATCATTACCTGTTGTAATTGACCGGTGTTTGCATCCCAGAGGCGAATCGTGCTATCTTTTGAGCCAGAGGCTAAAAGTTCACCGGTTTTATTGAACGCAATGGTATAAACAAAATCAGTATGTGCTTTTAAACGGTGAAGTTGCAAACCAGATTCACTATCCCACAAACGGATGGTTTTATCCCATGAACTTGAGGCTAATGTTCTACCATTTGGACTAAATTTGACAGCAGTCACATAATGTGAATGCCCTTCTAAACGTTTGATTTCTTTACCTAAATCGACATCCCATAAGCGGACTGTTTTATCCCATGAGCCAGAGGCTAACATATTGCCTTCAGCATTAAACGCAACAGAAGTGATAAAGTGAGTATGTCCTTTGAGTGTTTTAATTTTTTCACCAGAGGGTATTTCCCATAACTGTATTGTTTTATCATCAGAACCGGAGGCTAAAATCTGACCATTTTGACTAAATGCCAAAGCAAAAATATGGTTTGTATGCCCTTTTAACGTTTTAAGTTTTTTTCCTGATGGCACATCCCATAAGTGCAAAGGGGACAGATTTTGAAATTGAGGAGCAGTGGGATAACGTGATCCTGATGCTAAAATTTTTCCATCAGGACTAAACGCAACAACATTGACTTCTTCTTTAGACAATGCGGGTAGGTGCTTTATTTTTTGACCAGATTGCCGTTCTAAAAAATGTATGCGTCCATTCTTTGTTCCAAAAGCCAGAAACTGCCCCCCTGGACTCAAAGCAAATGAATTAATTGAGCGTTCCTCGTTATTTAAATTGCTGATTTCATTGGTAAAATTACTTATTCCACTTGTAAAGTGGGGATTTGATGATAAATCTTCGCTGTCATGCCAGGCAGTAATACCGTGATCATCTGAACCAGAAATGAGTGTGCCATCTGAGCCAAACGCAACGATATTCACTGAACTCGCTTGTCCTTCAAAACGTTGATTTTTTTGAGCGGATTGCACATCCCACAAACGCACAATTTTGTCCCATGCAGCCGAAGCAAAAAATTGCCCATTTGGACTAAAAGCGACAGCGACAACGTTATGATTAGAATGTATTGATAAATCTTTAATTTCTTTTTTTGAGGCGACATCCCATAAGCGTATTGAATTATCCAGAGAACCTGATACTAAGGTTTTTCCATCTGGGCTAAAAGCGAATGTATTAACGGCAGCGGAATGTCCTTCCAAAATGTCTGGTTTACTGGGTTTATCTGATTTGATATTCCACAAGCGTACCGTTTTATCCCAGGAAGCAGAGGCTAAAAATTCATCATTTGAATCAAATTCAACATGGGTGACAACGTCTAAATGTCCTTTTAATTGCTGTTTCTCATCTGATGACAGTTTCCATAAATAGATAAGGGCATCACTTCCCCCAGAAGCTAACCGTTCACCATTTGAATTAAAAGCCAAGGTATTAACAGAAGCGGAATGTCCTGGCAACTGTTTGACAATCTTATTGATTGACCAATTCCATAAATATACAGTCCCTTCCATAGAACCTAAAGCCAATATTTTGCTATCTTTAGGGCTAAAAGTGATAGCTGTCATATTACTCGTTTGTTTTTCTAATTGTTGGATTGGTTTACCCGATTTTATATTCCATATCTGTACGAAATCATCATAACCAATGGCTAAAAATTGACCCTCTAAACTAAAAGCCAGATGATTAATAATGAGTTGTTTATTCTGCTGAATCAATTGTTTCATTTTATTCATTGGATATCCTAAACGCTTGATTTCTTTTCCAGATTGGATATCCCATAAATAAACCGTATCAACAATACTCAGTGCTAAAACTTTACCGCTTGGACTAAAAGCAATCGCTGAAATCGGTTTGCGAGGTATGACATTATCTAGTAAACTCTCAACATTCTGAAATTGTTCCCCTTGCGGTAATAGGGGAGGATATAATTCTGTCGCAAATAGGTTCGTACAATAAAAGAACAGGTGTAAAAAGAGAAATAATTTGTGACTATTCATTGTTTTAGTCAAAAGTAGGGTGGGTAGAGCGATAG
>JAGLHR010000214.1 GCA_023143415.1 Thiomargarita sp.
TGGTTGCCCTGAGTAGTTACAATTCTAGGATTGACGTATTTAAAAAATTGGTTTGTAAATAGTACAACGACAATTATTAATTGCTTGAATAGTTGATTTGAGTTATGTAAAATGAAGGTTTTTATTATATAAATAGCAGGAGAAACAATATGATTAGAAGTTCAGATTATTGGAATAATAAATGGCGACAAGCACCGATTACTTATGGTGGTAGAGCTTTAAGAGGTAGTACGGAGAGAATTGTTTGTGATGTCAAAAATTTTGTGACGGCTAACGATGCGATTCTTGACGAAATTATTCACGATTACAGATTAAAAAGAAATTCCCACAATGCAACAGCACAGGCGATTCAAAAATTTGTTGTAAGTTTTCTTGGTTATCTTGATGATGAGGAAGGTAGTGAATGTCCTGAATTTTGGCAATTTCCTTTTGAGAGTTTACAGTCTGGGGTAGGTGATTGTGAAGATGGTGCCATTTTAATAGCCAGTTTAATGATTCAATCTGGCATTCCGTCTTATCGGGTTAAAGTCTGTGCAGGTTATGTTCAAGAGGCACAGACGGCACCGCAGGGAGGACACGCTTACTGTATTTATCTGGCAGATAGAAGTTGGAATAATCAGAATTGGGTTGTTTTGGATTGGTGTTATTATGAGGATTCGGAGACGGCACCAGAAAATAAGCCTTTGGCTAAAGAAGGCGGTTACAATGGTGTTTATGGGGAACTCTGGTTCACATTCAATAATGAATATTCATGGAATCAGAGTAATTTAGAAATAGATGCTAGACGCATCAGTAGAAATCGTTCTGCGCCTTTAAAAGAAGAATTTCCCATTGAAATGTCATTAGAAAGCGTGATGACAAAAATTAAGAAGAAAGTGGTCTTTAATGGTGAATGATGAATGGTTTCGAGGCTAAAGTTTTTTTAAAGAAAAACTTTAGCCTCGAATGGTGAATGGTTTCGAGGTTTCCGTTTTTCTTCAAAAAACGGAAACCTCGAATGGTGAATTATTAATGGTGAATTATTAATGTCTAAAATTGTTTCTTTAAACAATTGATTTCATTCATAATTCACCATTCGAGGTTTGAGTTTTTTGAAAAAAAACTCAAACCTCGAAACCATTAGCAAAGATTGATTTTAAAGCGATCAATAGTCACTTAAATGACACCAAACCGTATGAGATTTTTCTATTTTTATTGGTGACGGTTCCGTAAGCCTGCATTTTTCCATGACTTTAGGGCAACGTGTATGAAAATGACACCCTGTTGGTGGATTAAGTGGCGATGGCACATCGCCTTCTAATAAAGTCACTTCATGCAGTATGTCGGGATCGGGGACTGGATTAGCCGCAATGAGGGCTTGTGTATAGGGATGTTTTGGGGATTGAAAGAGTGCTTTTGTTGGTGCTATTTCGACAATTTTGCCCAAATACATTACCGCAACCCGATTAGCCATCAGTTGTACGACGTTGAGATCATGCGATATAAATAAGTAGGCTAAGTGATATTCCGTTTGAAGTTCATATAAGAGATTAATAATTTGTGCTTGAATAGACACATCAAGTGCTGATACTGCTTCATCGCAAACAATGAATTTCGGATTAAGTGCCAATGCTCGTGCAATACCGATGCGTTGGCGCTGCCCACCTGAAAATTCGTGTGGATAACGCGAGCGATATGAGGATGAAAGACCTACTTTATCAAGGAGTTTATTAATACTTCGTTCTAAATCTCGTCCTTTTGCAATACCGTGAACTTTAATGGCTTCTCCTACAATATTACCCACCGTCATACGGGGATTTAGAGCACCATAAGGGTCTTGAAAAATAATTTGCATTTGGCGACGCATTATACGAAGCTCAGAATCTTTTACTTTTAAAAGGTCTTTACCTTGAAAAAACATCGTACCATCTGTTGGCTCAATGAGTCGGAGCAGGGTGCGACCAGCAGTTGTTTTTCCACAACCTGATTCACCGACTAAGCCGAGCGTTTCGCCCGGATAAATGTCAAAGGAAATATCATCAACTGCTTTTACCCAAGCAGAAATACGTGAAAAAAAACCGCTTCGTACAGGAAAATACTTTTTGAGATTTTTAACAGAAAGAGTGGGAAATATTTGCTTTTCTTGCGTTTTATTCATATATTGGTGAATTATGAATTATGAATTATAAATGGTTTCGAGGCTAAAGTTTTTTTAAAGAAAAAACTTTAGCCTCGAATCGAGTTTTTAGTTTTTTGAAAAAAAACTAAAAACTCGAAATTATGAATGGTGAATTATGAATCATTCACCATTAACTAACTAAAGTATATAAAAATTTAAATCAGTTGCAAATCTATTAAAAAAAAAATATGGATAACCTCATCAGTCATTGTGCTACCTGGGCAGCCCTAATAGCGCATCAAAAAAATTTAGCACAAGTTCACCTACGTGATTTATTTGCTTTGGATAGCCAACGGTTTGAACATTTTTCGATACAAACTTCTGGTTTATTATTAGATTATTCTAAAAATCGTATAACAAGTGAAACGCTCACATTATTGCAACAGTTAGCGACTGAAGCTAAATTGCAAGAATGGATAGTTCGTCTATTTCAAGGTGAAAAGATTAATAATACTGAACAACGCGCTGCTTTGCATATTGCACTTCGTAATCGTTCTAATCGTCCAATTCAAGTCAATGGCAAAGATATCATGCCTGAAGTTAATGCGGTATTGGCAAAAATGCGTCGATTTAGCGATGCAGTGCGTAATGGAGAATGGCGTGGTTCAACAGGTAAAACGATAGAATCTATAGTCAATATTGGCATTGGTGGCTCTGATTTAGGACCTGCGATGGTAACAAGGGCATTGAAAGCCTATCATCATCCACGTTTACGTTGTTATTTTGTATCCAATGTCGATGCCGCACATTTAGGCGAAACTTTGGCGGAACTTGATCCTGAAACGACTTTATTTATTATCGCATCAAAAACGTTTACTACTCAAGAAACCTTAATTAATGCGCAAAGTGCGAGACAATGGTTGATCAACAAATTGGGCAATGAAAAAGCGGTTGCTAAACATTTTGTAGCCATCAGTACAGCGACAGAAAAAGTCAGTGAATTTGGCATTGATCCAGTTAATATGTTTGAGTTTTGGGATTGGGTAGGTGGACGTTATTCATTATGGTCAGCTATTGGTTTACCCATTGCGGTGATGATAAGTCAAGATAATTTTGAACAGTTACTTGACGGCGCACACGAGTTAGATAAACATTTTGAAACAGCCCCTTTATTAAAAAATATGCCAGTATTAATGGGGTTAATTGATGTCTGGTATAGTAGCTTTTTCGGTGCAACAACACAAGCAATATTGCCTTATGACTACACTTTGGCACTTTTTCCCGCGTATTTACAACAATTAGTCATGGAAAGTTTGGGTAAGCGTATTACTCGTGATGGCAATAGAGTGGATTATCCAACCGGCCCTATTGTTTGGGGCGCACCCGGCAATAATGGTCAACATGCGTTTTATCAGCTTTTACATCAAGGCACCCATTTAGTGCCAGCGGATTTTATTATTGCGATTGAAAGCCAACACAATTTGCAAGGACATCAAGAAGCCGTATTATCCAATGCACTGGCACAAAGCCATGCTTTGATGATGGGTAGAAATACGGAAGAAACACAATCTGCACTTGATATTCCCCCTCACTTTTTGCAAAATGGTGCGAATAAATCGTTGTCTAAGGAGAAAAATGAGAAATTTAAAGCATTAACAGAACAATTACCCCACCGCGTATTTCTCGGTAATCAACCAACTAACACGCTCGTTTATAAAAAACTAACCCCCTATATTCTAGGCACACTACTTGCTTTATATGAACATAAAGTTTTTGTACAAAGCGTCTGTTGGGGAATTAATCCTTTTGATCAGTGGGGAGTCGAGTTAGGTAAACAAGTAGCAAGTACCTTATTGCCTACGCTTCAAGCTGATCAAGAAAAAACAACACATCGAAGGCACGATCCCTCTACTGAGGGTTTACTTAATTATATTATAAAAAGGCGAACTAAGTAAATCCAATTTTTTCCTTAATTCGCATTTCTAATTAAATTGTAACTACTCAGCCTTGAAATCAATTTCACCCCACCCGACAAGCTCTCGCTTGGGAATGCATTCATGGACGCTCTGCGTCCCGATAGGCGTTCCCAAGCTGGAGCTCTCATCGTTAGTCACAAGTATTTAAGTATTTGATTTAAATTATTTTTTCGTAGGGTGGGTAGA
>JAGLHR010000215.1 GCA_023143415.1 Thiomargarita sp.
AACGAGAAAACTTGATGATCGAGTTGAAGAAATCCGATTTTTTCAAAGATTTCTAAACGGCGAAACGATGTTGAAGAAATCCGATTTTTTGTTCTGAATCAGAATTTCTAAGTTTGAATAGAATAGCTTTGCGTAACATCAGTTAATAATAATAACTAACAACTGAGGTTCTTGCAAAACCCGTTCGCCTCGGAATTTATTCCGAGGCGATAATTTTGCAAGAGGCTAAACTGAGATAATTGATAAAATATGCGCGACTTTCCTCGTCAAAGATTATGTGAACTTATCAACCGTCATGGCACAATCTTATGTGAAAATATTGAACAATGCGAATTTTTATTACGCAAAACTTGTGGTGATAAATACCATCCAGAAATTTTTGTACTTACAAATGCGATTAAAGAAGGTGTAACTAAGGAATTGTTAATTCAACCGTCGGGTTTGCCAAATGATGCGGTTTTTAATCGTTTAGCACAGCAATTACATCATAATTTATGCTTAGAAAACAAATCGGCTGAATGGGCAGTACAAACATGGGGGATAGCTTTAGGCGTAGGCATTAAAAAACCAATTAGAATTGAAGATTCTACTGAAGAATTTACCAATCAAGCTATGAATATAGCATCTCCAACTAATTCCCCTTTTTCACATTTTAATCCCTTTCACTATCTACGCTTAATGTGGTGGATTTTTGTTATGCCGCAGTATTTACAGGCTTATCGAAAAACCTATGGTTTGGAAAATGAGAAACAGATAGGCAATTGGCTCGTTAGTTTTTTAATTTGGTGGCCCTTATTAATACCCAGCTTGGCATTAGGATTTAAACAATTACCCTATTCTGAAAAAGCGTGGTTACCAGAAACTTATTTACTATTAAGTCTCTTATTAATTGGCAGTTGGTTATTAACGGGCTGGCTAAAAATTAATAAAGATGTCGCTATCAGCGTGGCAGGGATAGTCTCAGTAGGTATGGCTGTTTTAGTTGCTGTCAGTGTTGCTGGTATTACAGTCAGTTTGAATTTGGAATTGCTTATCGCAATCCCGGTATCAATTGCTTTAGTGATCGTGATAATAGGTACTATTTTGGTTTCAGTGAATGTCGCTGGCGACGCTGCCATTGTTATAGCAGGTGTCGTTGCTATTGGCATGGCAGTTGGTGTCGCAGGGAGTCTAGGCATTTTAGTTTCAGACATCAAGGCAGGTTTTGTGGCAAGCAGTCTAGCAGGCTTTATCATGGGTTTTGGGGTAGATTTCATCGCAAAAGTGATGGGAAACAGGATAGAAAAAAGTTTAATAGAAGCATCGCCCTCTTTATTAGGGCGTTTAATTTTCCCACTACTCATACTCGCCTATTTGTTTTTGATAGGATTATTTATTGGATTATTAACATGAAAAACGAAAAACGTCTCGTCGCCGGCGTTGATGAAGTTGGGCGTGGCCCTTTAGCTGGCCCAGTTATTGCATCAGCTGTCATTCTTGATGAAGCATACCCGATTGCAGGATTAGCGGATTCTAAAACGTTAAGTGAAAAACGGCGGGAGGCTTTAGCAATACAAATACGTCAACATGCCATCGCATTCGCGCTTGGTCGTGCAGATGTAGAGGAAATTGATGAAATCAACATTCTGCAAGCCAGTTTGCTGGCGATGCAGCGGGCGGTGGAACAATTGCCGATTGCCCCCCATCATGTACTTGTGGATGGAAAATATTGCCCTCAAATCACTTGTACTGCGGAAGCGATTATTCAAGGAGATAAAACGGTTCCTGCCATAAGTGCCGCTTCTATTATCGCCAAAATTGCTCGTGATCAGGAAATGCGTGAGATGGATCGCCTATATCCGGGATATGGATTTGCTGCCCATAAAGGTTATCCCACTCGCGCACATCAAGAAGCCTTGCAACGTTTAGGAGTGACACCAATTCACCGTCGTACCTTCGCCCCTGTACGGAAAATTCTAAATAATGTAATATAATGGTGAATGATGAATGGTGAATGATTCAAACCATTCTCCATTTTCCATTCGAGGTTTGAGTTTTTTGAAGCGGAAACCTCGACAACTAAACCAGACCTGGCAGGTTCAAAAGAAAACCTGCCAGGTCAAAATCAAGTTTGGACGCTGCTCTTGACCTGCCAGGTTTTGTTTTAACCTGGCAGGTCTGGTTTTAAAGTTAACTCAATTAGTAACTACTCAGGGCAACCACAAGGGAGTGCAGCCTACATCAAAATATTTTCGTCCGTATTAATAAGAATATTGTTGTAGGCTGCACACCTTTATGGTTGCCCTGAGTAGTTACAAAAAACTTTAGCCTTGAATTATGAATGATTTAACCAATTCACCATTCACCATTCACCATTCGAGGTTTCCGTTTTTCTTCAAAAAACGGAAACCTCGAAACCATTTACCATTTACCATTAATGAATACTATGCGAAAATTATCTCATTACAACGCTGTTTTTCTAAGACTGTTATTACTATCGTGGATTGTTTCAGGCTGTGCAGCCCACCAGACTCATGATCCTTTTGAAAAAATTAATCGCGGTGTTTTTGCCTTTAATGACGGGGTTGATAAAATTATGTTAAAACCGATAGCAGAAACCTATAAAGCTGTCGTACCCGAACCTGTTGACAATGGTGTGACTAATTTCTTCAGTAACCTTAATGATATTAGTGTAGTTGTTAACGATTTGTTACAGTTAAAGTTTAAACAAGCATTTTCAGATACAGGACGATTTTTTCTGAATACAACAGCAGGCTTAGTGGGTTTTATTGATGTTGGCACTGAACTCGGTTTATCTAAACATAATGAAGATTTTGGTCAAACTTTGGGTTTTTGGGGTGTGAAGAAAGGGCCCTACCTCGTTTTGCCCTTTTTTGGTCCAAGTTCAGGGCGTGATATCGTGGGATTTAGCACCGATATTTTATTTGATCCGACTTTTTACTATGCCGCTTCAATAACGAGCAGTACAGGTCAAGCGGTTTTTGCAGGTGGTGCCATAAAAAGCATTGACACACGCGCCGATTTATTAGGGGCAGAACGAATACTCCAAACGGCTGCTTTAGACAAGTATTTATATATCCGTGAAGCGTATTTAGCCAGACGTAAATATTTGGTTTATGACGGCAATCCTCCTGAAGAAGAGGATTTATTTGATGATGAGGATTTATTTGATGAAGAAGAGGAGGATTTATTTGATGAAGAAGAGGCAGTTAATGATAAGATTGCCGCTCCAAAAAATGAAGAAAAAGACTAAGGAACATGCTTAAAATAATTTGGTCAACCTTAAAAGCAGACTGGTCAGGTTAAAACCCTGGCAGTTCAGGGGACTTGAATTTGAATCTAAAGTTTTTCTTCAAAAAACTTTCACCTCGAAAGTGATTTCATGAGCATTCCTAACTTGATATTGAATACCAATGGAAAAACCAGACTTACAATCACTCGAAGCCAAAATTAATGCGCTTATTCAGATATGCAAAAAATTGGCTGATGAAAATAAAGTGTTGCGGGAGAACGAAACCAGCTTAAAATCTGAATGCGCCGCATTACATGAAAAAAATGTCCTTGCCCGAAAACGTCTTGAAACAATGATTGAACAGCTAAAATCAATGGAAATCAACGCATGAGTGGTACATCTACATCTATACCTGTTAATTTACATATTCTTGAAAAGGATTATGTCGTCGCTTGCCCAGAAGAAGAACGTGAAACCTTAATGGCTTCTGCGCAGTATCTCAACAATAAACTTCAAGAAGTACGCGATGGTGGAAAGCTAGTCAGTACAGAACGTATGGTTATTGTTAGTGCTTTAAATATCATCCATGAATCTTTACAAGAGAAACAACAACAAGAAAACGATTTACACCTTTTTAATGAAAAGGTTGAAAACTTGCAGAAAAAAATAGAACTTGCTTTATCAGAAATAAAATAGTAGAATGACATTCGCTTATCAAAATTTGAAAGTTTTTGGCATCCCCTATTGTATTATTGTGATCCAGATAGGCATTTGAACCTAATCTATCTATTATGGGACGGAGTGTAGAGGTGTTGTGAGCAAGGCCGCATTTTTAGTAGCGGAAAGCCTAATGCATCTCTCCGATGTCCCCACTTGAGCCACAATGGTTCAGAGCAAACGTTTTCACAATAAATATCTGTAGGTGGGTGCCGCCCAATACGATTAAGCATTTTTTTATTTGTTTTTGCCAATAAAGATAATCGTCCCAAGCTTGTTCAGAAAAAATAATTTTCACTCAATCAGTTCCCTTTCTATACCTTTGCCATTGTCTAATTGTACTATAGACTCTAACAAGCGTTTAGCATTCTTAGGACTACGCAAAAGGTAAGCTGTTTCTTCTATAGATTGGTAATCTTCTAAAGACATGAGCACAACAGTGGGTTCATTTTCACGAGTAACAATAATGGGCTCATGATCATCACAAGCTCGTTGCATCGTTTTTGCTAGGTTTTCTCTAGCATAACTATAAGTAATCGCTTCCATGAATTTATCCTTATTTTAAAGTCAGTTTCAGTGTCAATAGTTTTCAACTTTATCCTTTACCAAAAGCAATTTTCGTTTGTAAATTGGTACGCGAATCGGCATTAACTAAGGCTTCTTCTAACGTAATAATGCCCTCTTTATATAGATTAAATAGTGCAACATCAAATGACTGTATGCCATCTATTGTACTATCTGCCATCGCCTCTTTTATTTCATCTATTTTGCCCTTGAGAATCAAATCCGCAGTATAGGGCGTATTGATCATCACTTCCACCGCAGCAACCCGTTTATTATTCACACCGACAACCAAACGTTGTGAAATAATACCCACCAGATTTAAGGATAAATCCATAAATAATTGTTTATGCTGTTCAATTGAAAACATATTGATAACGCGCTGCATGGCTTGATACGCATTGTTAGCATGTAGGGTAGAAATGGCTAAATGTCCTGTGTTAGATAACTCTAAGGCAGAACCCATTGTTTCTTTATCACGAATTTCTCCTATCAAAATGACATCAGGGGATTCACGCATAGCACTTCTTAATGCATGTAGATATGAATGCGTATCGACTTCCAATTCTCTTTGATTAATCAGGGATTTTTTATGGGGATGTACAAACTCAATCGGATCCTCAATGGTTAAAATATGTCCCGCTTGATTTTCATTACGATAATCAATCATGGCGGCGAGGGTAGTTGATTTACCAGAATTAGTCGCACCCACCATCAATAGCAAACCGCGCTTGCGCATGATCAAGTCTTTTAGTATAGGGGGCAGATTTAAATCGTCAAAGCGAGGCACCTTTGACTTGATGTAACGCATCACGATAGAAATCATTTCCTTTTGCATAAACGCATTAACACGAAAACGTGCTTTGACTTCAGGCTGGGTAATGGCAAAGTCAATTTCAAGTTTTTTACTAAAAACTATCCTTTGCATTTCGTTCATCATATTATGAGCGATTGCCTGAGTCATTTCAGCAGTAAGAATTGTTTTGCCGACAATGATGACTTTGCCAGACACTTTAATACGCACCTGCGAGCCGACAGTGAAGTAGATATCAGAGGCTTCTTTTTCAACCACCAATTTGAGATAGGGACTAATATCCATATTATTTTTAAGTCTATAGAAAAGAAAAAACCTGGCCAGTTTTAAAAACCGGCCAGGTTTGAAAGAAGGGGCGAACATATCGCCCAAGAATCTGTCTGCATCAATTTATTAAAAGAGTTGCGGGGGAACGGTGCCGTTTGGTGGACTGACCCACAATTTTTGCCCCACTGACAAACTATTATCTTGTAAATTATTCCAAGCTGTTATCTCACTCGTACTGACATTATAACGTTTGCTAATACTATATAAGGTTTCACTCTGTTGTACCAAATGGAAATCTCGCTTTACTGCCTTTGCTTCTTCACTCGCTGGGAGTGTTGATGCCGCTTCCTGTTCAGGGGCAACCTCCGCTTTTTCCTGTTCATCGGCAGGTGCCGCTTCAGGCACGACTTTTTCAGGAGCAGGAGTGCTCTCTGGTGTTGCCTCTTTAGGTGCGACAACAGGTGCTGCTTCTGGTGTCACGACTTTTTCAGGCGCAGGAGTGATCTCT
>JAGLHR010000216.1 GCA_023143415.1 Thiomargarita sp.
TCTTGGAAACATAGTGCGTAACATCCGTTAATAATAAAATCAATAATTATTTCAATAACTTACTACACATTTAAAAGAGGCAATAGAGTGAATTTATCAGAACAAACCCGACATAACATCAGCTGGTGGGCAATGTCAGCCGTCGTGATAGCCTTTCTAGGGCTTATTGCGTGGCAAATCTGGAAAGCCGAGCAATATAACCAAGCCCTTGATTACGTCAAGATCGGAAAACAGTATCGTGCTGAAAGCGACTGGAAAAGTGCCGAAGAAATGTACCTGAAAAGTGTAGAAAATTTTCAGGATGTAGAAAACCATGAAAACCTGGCAGTGCAATATGGCGAACTTGCGTTTATTTACGCAAATCTTGACGATTGGCAAAAGGCTGAAGAAATGTACCTCAAGAGTCTGGAAACATTTCAGCTATTGGGGGATGAAGAGGGCATAGCGACTCAATACGATAATCTGGGGAGCCTCTATGCCATTCGTGGTGATAATGAAAAAGCGGAAAAAATGTTTCGTGAGAGCCTAGCGATTTTTCAGGAGTTAGAGGATGACGATGGACTGACAAAGCAATATTTCAACCTGGCTAATGTCTATTCACTTCGTGATGATTTGCAAAAGGTTGAAGAGATGTATCTCAAGAGTTTGGAAGTTGAGGAATCTTCATCTCAGCGAAATCCCAAAAGAATTGAGAGTAAACTCGACAAACTAATTGCTCTTTATGTGAAAATCGGCAATTGGCAACGTGCTGAAGAAACATATCTCAAAAAGAGGGAAGTAAGCTCAAACAGCATGATAAATAAGTATGCCAGTCTGGGTGATTTCTATCTGAAACAAGGCGAGTGGCAACGTGCTGAAAAGATGTATTTTAAAGGTTTGGAAATGAATCAAGCCTTAGATAATCATAAAGGCATAATCAGTGACTATGCTAAACTTGCCGCGCTCTATGGAAATGAGGAAAATTGGCAACGTGTAGAAGAAATGTTTCTGATGGCTTTAAAAGTTGAAGAGGCTTCAGGAAATGAAGAAAACATGGTTAATCAATATGCCAAAATGATTGCTTTATTTAAAAATCATGGCAACAAACCATACGCTGAAGCCATGCTTCTCAAAAGGGCATTGGAAATAGAAGCCCGTTTTGAAAGTCAGAAAGGTGCGGCAGAAAAATATGCCAAATTAGCGACTTTCTATATGAGTAACGAGAAATGGAAACGTGCTGAGGAGATGTTTCTCAAGGGATTAGAGATTTATAAAGCCTTGAACGATGAAAAAAACATAGCAACCCACTATAGTCATTTGAGTACAGTTTATGCTAAACGCGGTGAATGGCAACGTGCGGAAGAAATGTTTCTCAAATCGGAAGAAATGACTTCCTCAAAGGGCAACCAAAGTCTAGCAGATAAATATGTCAAGCTGGGAACCACTTTTTATGAAAATGAAGATTGGCAACAGGCTGAAGAGATGTTACTACAAAGCCTTAGTATTTATAAGGACTTAAAAGATCAGGCGGGCATGACAAAGATATATGACAATCTCAGTCATATCTATGCTGAACGCGGTGATTGGCAGCAAGTTGAGCAAATGTTTCTTGAGAAAACACAACTTGAGAAGACAAAACCTTCAAAAGACATAAAAAGCCAATTGGCTGAATATGTCACAAGAGGGACTTTCTATCTCACTTACGATAATTTGCAATTGGCTGAAAAGAAGTTTCTTGAAGCATTAAAATTTTATGAGGCTTTTGGAGGTAAAAAAGACATCGCACTTTGTAGTACCAACCTGGGCGATATTTATGTGAAACGGGGTGATTTACAACGTGCCGAGACAATGTATCTCAAAGGCTTGGAAATTGGGGAAACATTAGGAAATGAAAAAGGCATGGCGCGTCTTTACGCCAATTTGGGTACGCTTTATGTCAATCGTGGCGATGATGAACAGGCAGAAGAAATGTTCTTCAAGGGATTAGAGATTGATGAGGTTTCAGAAGGTAAGATTTTAGAAAAGGAACAACGCATCGTCAACTATACCCATCTCGGTACAATTTACGCCAAACGTGGTGAGAAAGAGCAAGCGGTGGATATGTACCTCAAGGCTTTAGAGATTGAGATTAATAATGCTTTGGAAATTCTCCAAACAAGAACCATAGAAGTCAATATCGCAAAAGAGCAGCGTAACTTGCAACATGCTAAGGAAAAACTGCTCAACGATTGGGAAATGACTTCAGAGGATAAGGAAAAACTGTTAAATCACTATGCAACACTCGGTCATTTTTATGCCATTCACGATAAACGTGATGACGATGATAAACGTGCCAAAACCAAGAAACGTGATGAAGACAACGAGAGCCGTGCTGAAAAAATGTTTCTCAAAGGGCTGGCGATTAGCAAAGCGTTAAAAAACCAACAAAGCCTGTCAAATGGCTATGCCAACCTTGGTACATTCTATACAGAACGTAATCATTTACCAAAAGCGATAGAAATGTTTCTCAAAGGGGTAGAGATTGATAAAGCCTCTGGCAATCAGGAAGGTTTGGCGAATAAGTATCCCCATCTTGGTGTACTCTATACCAAACAAGGCGAAGATCGACTAGCTGAAAAAATGTTTCTTGAAGGCATAGAAATTGATAAGGTTTTAGGCAACAAGAAAAGCATGGCACGTCACTATGCCAATTTGGCTGCGCTTTACGCAAAACACGGTGATGGACCAAGCAGTGAAAAAGCACTTCTCAAAGCACTAGAAATTGATAAAGCGATTGATAATAAAGAAGGCATGGCGCGTCACTACGCTAATCTTGCAACGCTTTATACGTCTGCAGGGCATTGGGCAGAAGCGGAGGCGATGTATTTGAAAGAATTGGAGATGTATGACGCGCTTGGCAATAAGGCGGCAATGGCAGAAAAATACACCAATTTGGTTAATATTTATGCCAAGCGTGGTGACTCACAAAATGCTGAAAAAATGCTTCTCAAAGGACTAGAAATTAATCAAGTCCTTGATAATAAAAAAGATATGGCGAATAAATACGCCGCATTGGGTTCTATTTATACACAACGTCGTGATTGGCAACGAGCTGAAAAAATGTTTCTCAAAGGGCTTGAAATTAATGAAGCGTTAGGGCGTAAAGAAAATATGGCAGGCATTTACGGCAATCTTGGGATTTCTTACGTCAAAAGTAGTCAATTACCGCGTGCGAAAGAAATGTTCCTCAAGAGTTTGCAGCTCTTTGAAGAAATGGGTAATCCAAATACGAGGCGGGTACAACAGTTATTGGATGGACTTCAAACGACGAGTACAACGGATTAACGGAATAAAACGGATTTTGTATTTAGCCTTGAATAATACATGAAACTAAACCTGACAGGTTTTAAAAACCTGTCAGGTTTGAAGCAACAAGGCGATTACTAAATTGATTAAATTTAATCCGTTTATACCATAATCCA
>JAGLHR010000217.1 GCA_023143415.1 Thiomargarita sp.
AATCCTTGTAGTTATTGTTTGGGGTAACGAGAAAACTTGATGATCGAGTTACATTTATTTACTTTCATTCACCATTAAACACATCCACCATTATTCCAGCGGTTGCCTCAATTCAAAAAACTGTTCAAAAAACTGCTTTGCCAAAGGCTTAAAATCCTCATTATCCAACGGCAACTCATCATTTCCAAAACATAATTGATAATAATCCCCTTCCGCCTCACCCCGCATAAAGTCATTGCCTTGCCAACTATTTTTAGCACGAAAAAAGGCTTCCTCTTCCGTTTTCCCCTTATTGAGATTTTCTACAAAAGTGAAGGAGGATTCAGGAAAAAAAGACAATGGTTGAACAAGCCCTTGCCAATAATAGTCATTCAACAAGTTCTGTAAAATCTCCAAACTATTCTTCACAGGCTGAAATTCCCAAGCCTCATTTTCACCAATTAAAACACTATAAGAAGGCAAGTTTTTCTGAGATAAGCTATTAAGTATTAAATGGTGAATCCACAATTGAACATAATCTCTCGCTTTCAGTTTAGCGCAACGATAATGGACTAAACTATCACGCCATAATTTGCCTAAATGCCCAGTGATACGCATCTCTCCAACCGTCAAGTTGACAGGAACAGATTCTATCTTATGTTGGTGCAAAATAATCAGTTTGACGCGATCAACAAAAGGCTGCACCTGTGTCGTTAATTGACTATAAACATAATCGCCAATCTCTCCATGAGGCAATTGCCCACCCGCTTTAACAATGGCTTGATATTCTTGTAAATCCACCCCTTCCAAATTTTTTTCAACCAGCATCTGATTAAGATTATAACGCTCAAGCCCTTGCACTTCAAAAGGTTCACTTTCATCAACTTGGCTTCCTCCCCTTTCTAACGCGATTCCTAAACGTTCCTTCAACAAAAATTCAATCGGATTTTTAAAAAAACGGGTTAGCTGGTTAACATCTACCGTTTTCCATTCTGTTTGGGGAGCAGGTAGCGGTGCCTCAAAAAAGTTTTTCGAGGTTTGACGCTCATTCAACAAAACCGCACTCGCACGACAATATTCGTTAGAAAAACTAAACAGTTTATCAGACTGATTAAAATAACGAGGGCTAAAGGCTTGCAATGGATGATGTGTAATAATACGATTCAAAATCTTCTGCTGCGGATAAGAAAATGCCTTCTCCACATAATCCAGCAATTCACTCACCAACACCGATGGGGGCATTATTGTATTATCATGTTGACTTTGCCCAACATAACTGATATAAAAAGACTCACGCGCCGACAGAAGCGATTCTAAAAAGAGATAACGATCATTTTGACGACGCGAGCGATCACCCCGTTTTGGCTTTTTCTTCGCAATGAGATCGAAACTCAACGGCTTGTTAGGGCGCGGAAAATCTTGATCATTCATGCCCAATAAGCAAACGACTTTAAATGGAATACTCCGCATTGGGAGCATGGTACAAAATGACACATTTCCTGTCATAAAATGACTGAGCTGTTCCTTCTGTGCGAGCGGAACGCGCAAATATTCTAGTATCACTTCATAACTGACAGGCGCGTTAAATCCCGCTTTCTGACTCTTTTCAACTAATTCATTAAGCACCTTGCGAATTTCTTGCGCCTTATTATTTTCATCTTCTTCTAGGAAATCCTCTAATATCTGAGTCAAAAACGTTAACCACTCTGATAAAGTACGAGGCTGCGCCAGGGCTTGCACAGACTCAAATAACTTTTCCACAAACGTCACTAATTTACCCAAGATTAAAGCATCGCTGCCCTCAATCCCATCATAAGGCAAAATCTCATTAAACATCTTTTCGCCACCGCCGGGCAAAGCATAGCCGAGCAATAAACGCTTTAACCCTGCCCACCAAGTATTTTCTTCAAACGCCGGCAAATTCTTATGCACTCTATCGGCTTTATTCATGCCCCAGCGTATGCCTGTTTTCTCTATCCAATGCCGAATCAAATCTAAATCTTGCTCACTCAAACCAAAACGCTTTTGCACCGCTTCCGTTTCAAGCACGCCCAAAACTTCGCTGACTGAAAAACGGCTCTGGCTCAATTCTAAAATAGCAAAAAAAGTATTAACCAAAGCACTTTCGCCACGCAAATTACGATCTGCAATACTAAAAGGAATTTTTTGAGCCACTTGAACTGTCGTCGCAAATACCGCTTCAATCAGCGGCGCGTAATTTTCAATACCAGGCATCATCACTATCACATCTTTAGGCAAAAGCGTGGGATTTTCCTCAAACAATGCCAACAATTGATCATGTAAAACTTCAACCTCACGCATTGGGCTATGACAAATATGGATTTGGAGAGATTTATCATAAAAGTCAATCGGCGTGGGCGTATCACGCTCTTTTAAATGCAAAATATCTGATTGCAAACAAGCTAATAAAGTCTCTTCGCCTGGCTCACCAAAATAGTCATGATTAACATGTGGGTATTTATTGAGCATATCAATAAAATCGCGCCCCATTCTGCCTAAAGACGCTAATAAGGTATTACCCTTTTCAAAATATAACGTTTCAGGTGCGATGGATTGATTACTGGTTTTATAAGCCATCTCGCCATCTGAAACGATATCCCCCCAATATTCCAAACAAGGATTAAGCAAAAAAACATGCACTTCTACGACTTTTCCCAATTCCGCTAACACGTCTAAATGAAAAGGCGGCAAGGCAGAAATGCCAAAAACTGATATTCGTTTAAATCGGGAATTATTGGCGAGATTTTCTACTTTGCTAAAAAACTCCGCCCGCAATTTTGCGCGATGTTTATTGCCAAAACGCGCTATCAAGGCTCTCCACAAAATCGCTTGCCAACGCGCTTGCGAATCGTTTTTTAACTCTTTCGGTTGTTTTTCATTTTCCCAATCAGCGATCCAATCTGGGCGATAAACGACATATTGATCAAAAACATTAGCCAAACGCCACGCTAATTGAAAACGTTTAATTTCTTGAACATCGTCTTGTAAATAAGCGTTAATTTCCATAAATTCTTGATTTTCAAAGAATTTGGGTAAAATTTCCATGAGACTCCACAGCATGACATCCCGTTCAAATTGAGAAGTATCGGGTAAATCTAAAACGGCTTTAAATACTCTCCGTAGCAGGGCATCGGGAAAAAGAAAATGGGCATGAGCAAACACGCCCAATTTTTCTGCCAAACTCATTGACAGCCAACGTGCCATGCCCTGATTTTGTACGACAATAATTTCTCGTATCAATGGTGGCTGGGGATTTTTTGCGATAATAGTCGCACAGTCTTGTACCAAATATTCTAGGCGGTTACTGGTATGAATGTGTAACATAATAGTGAATGGTGAATTATTAATGGTGAATGATTTTCGAGGTTTTTTCTTCAAAAAACGAAAATATCGAAAAAGTTTGTGCAACGGCAACACTAATTATAGTGGTACTTAAAAAATTTTGACGACTTGCATTCGTTTTTTTTTCGATTATAATACGTTTTTATTTATAAGATTTTAAAATTCTGTTAATTCTTAAATTCTGTTAATTCTGATTCTAACAATAAGGTTTTAAAATTCTGTTAATTCTTAAATTCCGTTAATTCTGATTCTAACAATTTGGAGAAATTATATAATGAAGACAAAAATATTATTGGCATTCATGCTGCTAACATTTTCAATCTCAATTTGGAGCAGCGAATTATACACCCCTCAAGCAATATTACATGCCGAAAACGAGAAAGCCATTGCAACTGTTAAATTTAATACCCCAGAAACGGGTGATATGTATGTCGCCGTAATAGTCGGGAGCAAATGGTTGTTTTTGAACCAAGAAAACAGTTGGAGCGAAACCCCTACTCCTTTTAAGGTTAATGAAACTTTCCAAGGTGAATATCCCCTGTTTTCAGTTAATGCGGTGCGTTTGCCACCAGGTAATTATCCACTCTATCAAATCGTGACGGTGCCTAATGGTAATCCGTTCGATGTGAATGATTGGGTGGGCGGAAAAGACGGATTAAATTTCCTGAGTTTTAGTACGGGATTACCGACCAAAGTGCGCGTGTTACCCTTTAATGATTTGGGTATGCACTGTATGAGTGGCCTCTTTTCCATTTTTGCTATCCTACCACCCTTTAATGTTGTAAATGCCCAAGTAATTGGACAAGGTAGCGATGGTATGCCAAAACTACTTGATGGAGAACAAGTCGAAGTACGTTATTCAGCCGTGGCAGATCGAAGGGGTTCTATTAATTCCAGTAGCGTCTTCAAAACAGATTTTTGGCAAGACGCACCAGATTTGTTTGGAATGGATTTACAACTTGGAGCAGGTTTAACTGGACTTTTCATGCCAGCAGATAATCCCACAAATCCGGGAGAACAATTGCTACACTATAAATCCAAAAATGACTGGTTTAGTGCTGACGGTATTCCCATTACACCACTGGATGATATAGGGCAAGTTAATTCTTATCCCATGTTACGAGTAAGTGCTTATGATAAAGAAAGTGGGGGATTGTTAGGCGCAACCGATGTAGTCGTGCCTGTGAGTATGGAAGTGAATTGCAAGACTTGTCATGCGACTGGCAAAATCGCCGCTAATGATCCCAGCATTACCTGGATATCATCTGATGATGGAGATGTACAAGCTCAGGCAACCCGTTTAGGGCAGTTAGAAGTAGAAGCCCAAAAAAATGTTCTCTTGTTACATGATAAAAAACAGGGTACTAATTTAATGGACAACACGCCAGTACTCTGTGCCAGTTGCCATTATTCAGCTGCATCAGATTTAAGCGGTTCTGGACCTCAAGGATTACAACAGTACTGGCCTACTCTTTCCCAAGTGATACACCAACATCATGGCGAACAATCTGATGCAGAAGGAAACCCCATCATTCCAATCGGTTCAGAACCTGAACAAAGCTGCTATCAATGTCATCCCGGCAAAACAACCCAATGTCAACGCGGCGCAATGAAAACAGCCGGTTTAGAATGTCACTCTTGTCACGGTGATATACTAGCAGTCGGCGGGAATTTTCCGTTGCAAGAAAACGGTAGTATTGATGGGACAAATGACGGAAAACCACGCCGCCCTTGGACTGATATGCCACGTTGCCAATCCTGTCATACTGGTGATGCGATAAATCATTTAACTGGTGAAGGGTTAGAATTTCACGAAGACAGTATCCGCTTGGTGCAAGCCTATAAAACCGGTGACAAGTCAGCATCTCCCCTGCTTGCTGAAAATAAACGTTTTGCTGAAAATGAAAATACCTTGTTCCGTAACAGCAAGGGACATAAAGGAGTCGCTTGTGAAGGTTGTCATGGTAGCACCCATGCGATTTGGCCTAATGCCAAAGCGAACGCAAATGATAATTTGACAGCACTTCAATTACAAGGACATACAGGCACTATTATTGAATGCGATACTTGTCATACTCCGGGAAGTCTGCCGATGACACTTGACGGTCCACATGGCATACATAGTATCAATGATCCAAACTGGATCAAGAAGCACAAAGAACCTTATGTACTTGCTCCTAATGATTGCAAAGCCTGTCATGGCAAAAATTTACAAGGCACTGCTTTATCTAAGGTAGCAGCGACTCGAACCTTCGAGATAGAAGATGATCACACGATTACTTTGGAAAAAGGGCAAAAAGTCAGTTGTGACTTGTGCCATAATAAACCTTAGAATGCGAATTAATTAAAGATGGAGTCCAACGCTTCAGCTTTGGGCGTTTTTTGGACGGATTGACAAAGCTAAAGCGTTTTCGAGGTTTGAGTTTTTTAAAAAAAACTCAAACCTCGAACTCCATTTTCAATGGAGTTTCAACTCTTAATTCGCATTTAGAAACGGGCATGAAATCAACTCTCCAACTAGACCTGACAGGTTTTGGAAACCTGTCAGGTCTGATTCAACATTCTTCGTTTTATCTTAGGATCAAATTTGATCCGGATCAACACCCAATTCACGCAGTTTTTCGGCGAATCGCTCGGTGCGTCGTTCTGTCAGTTCTGTTTGACGTGCTTGCTCTTCTGCCGCCAGACGCGCCCGTTTTTCTGCTTGACGCGCCCGCTCTTCTGCCGCTTGACGCGCCCGTTTTTCCGCTTGACGCGCCCGTTTTTCTTCTTGACGCGCTCGTTTTTCCGCTTGACGGGCCCGTTTTTCTTCAGTATAACTGGGCAACACAAAGCGTTGATAGACTTTATCACTAATCATCTCTTCAGGAGAGGGTTTCGTGAATAAATCTTCAATCCGAAATTGAAAACCGGGCAATACTTTTGATTTGATAATTTCGCCTTTTACAGGCTTGATGGGAATATAAACGCCTTTTTTACCCAAACGGTAGAATTGAAGACGATCACGCTGACTATCTAAAATGTAATACTCTTTAACACCGCCCTGGGCGTATTCTTTCTTTTTCGTCACCATATCCCGTTTTCTGATTTCTTCTGTCGAATCAGAAAGAACTTCTACACAGAGATCAAAAGTGCCTCGATAGCTTCTATCATGGGGTAGAAGTGGTATTGGATTGTCATGGAGTACCACACCTAAATCTGGGCGACGTACTTCTTTTTTCCCTGATAGTGTTAAACGAAATCCCATTTCTAATAAGACCGATTGGGCAATGGGATTGGTTCTCAAATAATGTTCTAAAAGTTCAAGGAACCATTTGTACATTGAAATCGTTAAGACATCAGACATCGCTTTTTCCTCTAAATAGCCGTTATTCCATTCATAAACCACAGTCGGGTTGTTATAGTATTTTTTCCAGTATTCCTCTTCGGAAACTTTTTGTGGTGAATAGCCAGATTCTTGATGGCTGGAATGATTTAATGTGTGTAATGTTGCCATGTTTTCTCCTATTTTTAACAGGATTGATTAATGGATTGATAGGATTATCTTTGTAAAGTCTTCAAACCGTTTTTAAACGATAACTACAAGGATTGTATATAAAAAAGGATTAAGAGCCAGACCAATTCTGCTTGGAGATTAATGATTATAATACCTTGGACGACCCCTTTTCGATCAACAATCGGAGTGAAAAACTGTACAACAGGTTTTTCTGGAAATTCCACTTTGCCTTGTTCAACATTCAAATCCATCTGCGAAATAGTGATTTCTCCGACTTTCACTTTAAGGCATCGCGAACATAATAACGTTTGGACTTATTCTATAATTCGGATACGGATACGGTTTTTATACCCCCTTTCACACCCTCCACACGAACCATTTCAAATCCTTGGCTATCCAGAAAACGCATTTGATAAATATAAGGATAAGTTTGCGCAAAATCGTGTTCCAAACAAAAACGCACACATTTTAGGCTCAAAATGACTTTTTATCGCCTCTACAAAATCTAACATGGTACTGTAATTTCCAAAATAAAGCACATCGCTACGCAATTGTTCAATAAATCGCGCTCTTCAATTTGAAACTCAGTATAACTGATTAACACAATAAACAACCCCTTAACCAACCCCTTCCTCAAATTCTCATCAAATCATCAATGTTGATATCGCTTCGCTCGTGTTTCCACAAAGCCCAAAGTCAAACGACTTGAGGCTTTAAGTTGATTTTTGGAAGGGATGGTGGGCAACAAAAAGACGTTGCCCACCCTACCGGGCTTTAAAAGGCTATGCGTACCCCTTCGCTCGCTCAATTTTTTTGATTTGAGCATAAAGCGTTTCAACCGTTTCACCTTCAAATAATTGATCTCGAATGTTCAAGTAATCGCTGTCGCCTTTCTGCCATGTTGCCAAAAGACGCGCCATTTTTGAGGGTGTTAAGTTCTTTAACAAAATGTCCATCGCTTCAAAAAATACTTCTTGTTCATTGAGCATTTTCACTTTCATCATTTTTTCCCGTTAATAAAAAGATAAATTCGACTGGATTTTTAACCTCAAGGAGATGACCTTTATATCGTTTGAGTAAGCGATCATCACAACTTAGAAAATAGTCACCATTCATCTCTTCAGCACAGGCGATATGAAGAGCATCCATTGACTTGATCGCATTTTTTTCTAATTGTTTCGCTCGCTTTTTAATATTTTCATTAGCGGTTTGATGAAGTTTGGCATAATTCATACAGTAATTAACCCATTGTTGACGTGAGCGAAAAGGGTTGTTATTATTCTCAAATGCCAATATAGAAAAAGTTGCCAATACGATTTGCCCCATTTCAGTCAGTTGCATAGACAAATGCCAAGTTCTCCAAACAAATTATTGGTTGAGTTTGGTCATCAAAGGGTCGATTATAGACACTGGTCTCTAAATAAATGGTGAGCATTTTACCTTCCATAAATAGTATAGCTTCACGAATGTCACTCAGAAAAAATCTGATGAAACAGTGTATCAATTAAAAAATCAGGTCAATTCTAACTTATCAATTCTCAACTCCTAATGATTTTTATCTGTCTGAAAGGGCGAATACGGATGAGATTTAGAACTCGTAGAACTCGTAGGGTGTATAAGCGGAGCGTCATACACCAAAAATAATCCGATTTAATGGGAATAAAACCATTATTGAAAGGTGCATGACGCTATCGCTTATGCACCCTACAAATCTTATAGTTTAATACAGCTACTCCCGCTAACATTAAATGCAAGTATATCAATAAGTTGCAGGTTTTTCCTGTTAAGAATTGACTCTATTTTCTGATGTAAACCACAAATTGACACGAAGAAAAAAATTTTAGAATCATGTTGTGACTGTTATAACTCATTATTACTACTGGGTTTGTTCAGTGCTTAAAACTTAGCGGGAACTGCTGAGTTTAATACACCTTACGAGTTAAGATGCGATCAAAGACGCACCCAACGCTTCAATACCATTAAGTTAAGCCTTGGAGTC
>JAGLHR010000218.1 GCA_023143415.1 Thiomargarita sp.
TTTTACTTGCAGGATTTAGGTGTTAGTAAATTTTTGGACAAATTTTTAGTTGTTTTTTGTCAAGTTATTTTTCTAAAAGCTTGATTTTACTATTCTCAGACAGCCTCCTAGTTCATTAATATGATTGAAAAACTCTTGTTTGGGGAATTGATGTTTAGGGGGATCATCATTGATCACTGAGGGAGCTTTTCGTCCGCTGAAAAATAAATGCAACGGTGCGGGTATTCCGGCGTTTAGAATACGCTTAGTCAATAGATAGCCTAAAGTCGCTCCCATACTATGACCATAAATCGCATAAAGTTGGCCATTCAAATCACTAATGACTTGCTGAAAGACATCATCTGTCATGGCTTCTAAATTTGTCAGTAAGTGTTCCCTTGTTCTCTCTTACATCGGCCTGTAATCCCAGCGGCTTAATAAGAATCGTTTCAGCCACATTAGCTTGAAAATCACGGTACGATAATGTGTGAGCACCGGCAAATGGAAGACAATACAAGGTGATTTTTTGAGTTATTTGAGGTTTTCATCATAGTTCACCAATTGACCAGATTCCATCTTCAATACCCTATCGGCAACATGGAAATATTTATCATCATGTGTTACTGCAATAATGGTTTTGCCTTGTTTTTTCAAATCTGGCAATATGACTTCGTAAAACTGTTTTCTAAACTGAGGGTCTTGATCAGCCGCTAGTTCGTCAAAAATATAGATGGGTTTATCTTCCAAAACTGCTGCAACAAAAGCCAGTCGTTTCTTTTGCCCTGTTGATAATTCTAAATTGGTGAACTTGCCATCAATGTATTTTGTTTTTTTGTTCAATTCCATTAAGCGCAACAAGGATTTTAAACGCGACTCATCAACCTTACCTAAACCATAAAGTCGATCAAATAAGTGAAAATCGGTAAAAATAATCGCATATAATTCACGATAACTTTGGTAATTGCTTGAATCAATTTCTTCATCATCGACATAAAGAAAACCCGTTGCGGGATAATACAAGCCAGTTAATAACTTTAATAAGGTTGATTTGCCGCTGCCATTACCACCGACAATAAATAACATTTCTCCTTGTTTGAGAGTCAGATTGATAGAACTTAGCGAAAACAAGGTTTTACCAGACTGATCGCAATAATGGAAAGTCATGTTAGCCAGTCTAATTTCTTGAAATGTTTGTATCGGTTGCATGGCTACCGGCTCTTTATGATGACCGGCCATTTCATCCAGTTGGGCTTCTAATTGATAAAGACTATCAATGGCGATATTGGTTTTAACAACCATGGGCATTGTTGACACAAATTGATTGACAGGGCCAATGATAAATAAAATAGTGGCTGTGATTTTGAAAATCACCTCACTATGGGTTGGACTGAATAATGGCATAATAAAAACCAGAATAACCAGTAAGATATAAAAACTGACTTGACCAAACATCATAGTGGTTACTAATTTCAAGCCACTCGTACTTTTAAGCTCGCAAGTTTCCCTAGAAATCTGTTCAATATGCAAAAATACATCATCATTTTTACGGCGATTGATTTTGAGTTCTTTGAAGCCTTCTAAAATATGTCCAATAGTTTCAAAAAATTCAGTTTCTTTTTGTGAGGCACTGTGAAGTTCTTCTGAAATCTCTTTATGATGCGATAAATACATCATTATTGTGCTGCCAAGAAAAAACACGGTGATAAATAAACTCAGTGGTGATAACAAAGCGAGGTAAAGGGAGCTAAATATCAAGACAATAACCGATTGTCCGGACATCACTAAGACAATAGCCATTTGTGATATCAAGTTAGTATCTTTGGTCAGTGGTGCATACATACTAGCGGAGCCGGTTTCCTCTATAAAGCGCAATTCGCCATGGCGAATCTTATCAGCGATTCGGACCCGAATTTGACGAATCAGTTCCTCAACCGCTATGGTTGCCTGAGAGAGAGCATATCTTTGGGTAAAAACAAACAAAGCAAAGGCAGTCATGTAAAGTAGAAAAAACCGAGCTTCTGCGCTTTGGTTTGAAATTTGTTCAGCCGCTGTATTGATAATAGCCAATAACATGCCATTAGTTAAACCCGAAATAGCCGCCATTAACATGATTTTTGTTTTTGGGGTGTCGGATTCATTAAAAAAGTCAAATAACTTCACATTAAGTCAATTTCAGGATTGAAAATCTGAATAGAATCACTATAAATTCAGTCCCCGCAGCGAGGAGGGAATCTATAACGGGTTATTTGCTGGCTTGTGCCATTGCCAACTCTTGTCCTTCTTCAAAAAAATTTTGAAAATGCACCTTCATGTTTTCAGGATCAAAATCAAGGAAAGTATGGTAGTACATTGTCAAGGTTATTTTGACGGGTAGTGTTAGACCTGACAGGTTTTGGAAACCTGTCAGGTCTTTTTGTATCACCAGAAAAATTCAAATTGACAATGTAGTAGGTCGGGTTAGCTTATCAAGCGTCGCGTGATAACGTTACCCGACATTTACCTAATAAATCGCCTGTGTCGGGTTACGGCAAAATCTAACCTTCGCCAATGGTGAATGGTGAATGATGAATGATGAATGGTGAGATGAATGATGAATGTCTAAAAATTTTCTTTAAACGATTGATTTCATTCATCATTTAGATGTTTTCGTTTTTTGAAAAAAAACGAAAACATCGAAAACCATTCATCATTCACCATTGTTGTACTCAGTGCGTCAGTTCTATTTCATTTCATTAAGAAACCAACGTTGATTGTCACTTTCATCAGGGCTGTGTTGAATAATATTATTCTGTTTTTCTGACACTGTTAATAGCTTTCCGCTCTCTTTGCACTGAATAGTAAAACTTTCGTCAGAGGAGGGAATCAATTTCCATTTTTGATTGTCGCTACCTTGACATTGATATTGATGAATTTCAGCATTATCTTCCACCGATTTTTTTGAGACATTTAAGCATTTTTTGCTTTTAACGGAAAAGATATAGTAATAGCCTTTATCTATGCCACCCAATGGCTGAAAGTACCATTGCTGATTCTGTCCATTACGCCAATCTTCTTGAATTATTGGCATACTGTTCTTCAATGAGCCTTGTGGTATATGAAGGACTTTCCCATTGCTAACGGATTTAATAGAATAGATTTCTATAGGTTGTAATCGTTTAGCCTGTTCAGAATCTTCTTCAGACAGTGAAAATGTGGCTTGTTTTGAATTAAAGGGCGATGGCGTGGATGTTTTTAATTGCTCCCTCATTTCTTCGAGAGATTGCTCCTTTTGTTGATGTAATTGTTGTTCAGTGTCCAGTTTTTCCAGTGTGGCCGCTAATTCGCTTTTGCTGTCTTCTAAAGACTGTTCAAGCTGT
>JAGLHR010000219.1 GCA_023143415.1 Thiomargarita sp.
CCTACAACATTTCAGCCTAAAGTTTTTTGAAGAAAAACTTTAGGCTGAAATATTCTTATTCCGACTGACGAAAATCTTCTGATGTAGGGGCAATCCCTTGTGGTTGCCCTGAGTAGTTACGAAATATAGACAATTCTCTTACTTAGGAATGTGCATAAAATAAGATCGTTTCGAGGTTTCCGTTTTTTGAAGCGGAAACCTCAAAAACTAACTAAACCTTGATGCAACATTGTTGAAATGATTTCATTTTCGAGGTTTTAGTTTTTTGAAGAAAAACTAAAACCTCGAAACGTTCCTTAACCTCGAAACGTTCCTTAAAAAAAACGCCAACAAAACAACAGAAGTAGATTTAGTTATGTTTAAAAGAGGTAAGCTCCCCACGTCACAGATAATTATCTGTTCTTTTGATGAATTTTATCGAAAGATTTATGGAATGTCAACAATCTTTTTAATTAAAATGGTTTTTTATGAAAGTCGCATTACAAACTTGCCATCGCATTCACTTTAAAAGTGATACTCTAACGCAACAAAAATAAAAATGCAAGACTTTTGCCTCGAAATCAAAAAAAACAAAATTCACAATTTAATTCATAATTCATAATTCATAATTCATAATTAACTTATCCAAGCCTTTAGAAATTCTTGAAAGTGAGGTTTTTCCTTTTCATCCGTTAACAGTTCACGCACTTGTTGACATTCTTGTGCATAAGCCGATTGATTTAAATGTCCACGCATTAATTGAAAACGTAGAAAAATTAAATAGGTATTCAAAACATCGGTTTCACAATAATTCCGAATTTTTTGAATCCCCTCTTCTTGTTGATAAGTTTCCCATACTTTATCACCGCTCATGCCGAGTTTACCTGGTAATTCTAGCAGAGTAGCGATTTCATCTAATGGTGCATAAGCACGGGGTTGATAAGCCGCTAATACGTCCATTAAATCGGTATGACGTTCATGGAAACGATTGAGATAATTATTATAACGAAAATTGCTCTCTGTATTCCAATAACGTTCAGCAGTAATGCCGTGTTTGAGTGCGCGATAATGCAACACAGGTAAATCGAAGCCGCCACCATTCCAGGAGATTAACATGGGCGTGTTGTAATGCTGTATTGTTTTAAAAAACAGTTGAATAATTTCTATTTCCAAAGAGTCGATTGTACCAAGAGAATCGACTTTTAGCTTTTCGCCAGTCCGCAAGACTGCTGAAATAGCGATCACCTTTTGTAGATGATGGCGGATAACCTCAGTTTTTCCATCTGTTTCCTGATGGCGTTGCTGAAACATTATGCGAGCGACTTCTTCATCGCTGATTTTTTCCATTTCGCTATGTTTACCATATAAACGCCGCCCCATTTCAATATCAGGGATAGTTTCAATATCAAAAACCAATATATTCATAGATAATTTCTAAGCCTTGAATTTAAATTCGTCAAAAACTAACAATCTTATAAATAGTCAATCCGATTGCCCCCTTATTGTAGCTAGATTTGAGTTTTTATAGAATTAGGGTTCAACTTTTTGTTAAACGAATTTTCACCGTCCCCACGCGCAATCTCAAATTTCAATTTTCCTGTACAAAGGCTCAATGTTTAAAACTGAGCGCAGGGCTTTGTCAAAGTTGAAATTAACTTATTGATTATTTTAATGGTCAATTGGATACTGAATTTCATTTATAACTTATATCGGACTTTGACAAAACCCTGGAATTATCGTATTGAGCTATTGTATAAAGTACAAAATAGGTTTATAATAAAAAAATTTCAATTTTAAACCAAATTTGGAGAAATTTGATGGGAAAAGCTGATTTCATTTGCCAAAGCACTTGAGGAGAGCGAAGAGCAATTTCGAGTTATTATGACACCGGTACCATTGATGATTAACAAATAATTGAGAACTGATGAAAAAAACCTTATTTCATAACGAAGAAACAGTACAGAGAAAAGCAACTCAAGTGTTAAAGGAGTTGAAAGCTCAAAACGTATCTTGTCAAAAAGAATATGAACAATTACTTAATAATTATAATAAACTGCTCAGGCAAACTAGATTACTTGTTACCTTGAGCGATAAACAGCAGAATCGATTAACTGATCTCGCTGAATGGCTGCAAAATAAAGCAATTAGTGCGGTATATGCCAGTGAAAAAAAATTGGCTCAATTCCTAGAAGCGGTTTCTGTCGGAGTCTTTGTGGTTGATGCGAAAGGCAAACCCTATTATGCCAATAAAAAAGCACAAGAAATACTCGGCAAAAATATTGTACAGTCTTCCGATGAAGAGCCTGAAGTTTATCAAACTTATCTTGCAGGCACTGCACAGTTATATCCCAAAGAGCGTCATCCTATAGTGCAGGCTTTAAAGGGTAAAACATCTAGCGTAGATGATATGGAGATTTTTCAAAAGGAGCGGGTGATTCCAATAGAAATTTGGGGGACTCCTATTTTTGATGAAGAGGATAATATTGCTTATGCTATTACCGCTTTTCAAGACATCACTGAGCATAAACGGGCAGAAGCGGAGCGGGAACAATTTACCAAAGCACTTCAGGAGAGCGAAGAGCGATTTCGAGTCATTGCGGAAACAACACCGGTACCATTGATGATTATTCGCCCTACTGACGGTTCTATTTTATATGCTAATCTCCAAACGACTCTCCTGTTTGGTTTTTCCATCAGCCAAATTATGGATTCTCGCATAACCGATTTCTATCTTAACGCTACCGTTCACGAAAAATTATTGGAAGTTTTTAATCAAAAGGGATGTGTTCGTAATTATGAACTGAAAATGAAAAAAATTGATAATACGCCATTATGTGCAACACTTTTTGTTCAGCCGATCATTTTTAAACATGAAAAAGTATTATTGATAGCTATTTATGATCTGACTGAACGCAAACAGGCTGAAGCTGATAAGCTGATGTTTGCTCAAGAGCGAGAAGCTAAAAATGTGGCTTTGCAAATGAAGGGAGAAATAGAAAAAAAAAATGAGCAGTTACAACAAGAGATTAAAGATCGTCAACGCGCAGAGGCTGCGTTAGAAAAGGCAAATAAAGAATTGGAACGAATGGCTATCATAGACGAATTAACTCAAATTGCAAATCGCCGCCGATTAAATCAATGTTTGACGATAGAATGCAAACGGATGGCACGAGAGCAAAAACCACTTTCTTTTATTTTTTGTGACATTGACTATTTTAAACATTATAATGATACTTATGGACATCAAGCCGGTGATGCTTGTTTACAACAGATTGCCCTCGTTCTGAATAATGCTGCTCGCCGTGTTTCCGATTTAGTAGCGCGTTATGGCGGTGAAGAATTTGCCGTTATTTTGCCCAATACAGAGGCAGAAGGGGCTTTTAATATAGCTACTATCATACAAAAAAATCTTGAGGAACTTAATATTGTCCATGCTAAATCTGAGGTGAATAAATTTGTTACTTTGAGTATTGGCATTTCTTGCACGATACCACTTCATACGATTTCACCAGAAATTTTGATTAAAACGGCTGATGATGCTCTTTATGAAGCTAAAGCACAAGGAAGAAATCGTATTGTTTTGAAAATGTTATAGTTTTAATGGTGAATGGTGAATGATTTTCGAGGTTTAAGTTTTTTGAATTTTTTTGAAAATGGAGTACAACGCTTTAGCTTTGTCTTGGAGTACAACGCTTTAGCTTTGTCTTGGAGTTCAACGCTTTAGCTTTGTCAATCTGTCAAAAAACGCCCAAAGCTGAAGCGTTGGACTCCATTTTTTAGAGAAAACAGAAAGAGGATTAGCCTATGAGAATGCCAATTAACCAACCACCCATTCATCCGGGTGAAATTTTACAAGAAGAATTTCTAATGCATTATCACATAACAACTACTGAACTTGCTGAAAAGATAGAACTTTCGGTTGAACAAATTGATGCCATCATCAAAGCACAACAAAGTATTAGTACAGACATGGCATTACGTCTCTCTCGATTATTCCAAACTTCACCAGAATTATGGCTCAATGGTCAAATGAAATGGGATATTTGGCATATTTTGCATGGAAAAAAAGCAAACCAATTAGACAAAATTAGGCCAATAGTACCTTTAACATCACAATTCAGTTATTTGCCTGCTTAAAATCTTTAAAAATGGAATACAACGCTTTAGCTTGGAGTACAACGCTTTAGCTTTGTAAATCTGTTCCCAAAGCTGAAGCGTTGGACTCCATTTTCTCTGGTCAACGCTTTAGCTTGGAGTACAACGCTTTGGCTTTGTAAATCTGTTCCCAAAGCTGAAGCGTTGGACTCCATTTTCTCTGCTCAACGCTTTAGCTTGGAGTACAACGCTTTAGCTTTGTAAATCTGTTCCCAAAGCTGAAGCGTTGGACTCCTATTTTAACTCTTAATTCGCATTTTTCGTTTTTAGCATTTATTCTCAAAAACTTCAATGCCTTCCCAATCGTCTGGAACGCCATTTTTTTGAAAATTTTCACAGCGTTCCAAATAGAGCTGTGCCACCTTATCATCCTTGTTTGCTTGCAAGACTTTTTCAAAGAGCGTTTTTGCTTCTTTAAATGCTTTCTTCTGATAAAGTATTATTCCTTTATTAAAATAAGGCAATGTTTTGTTCTTCAAAGTAATCATTTCGGGAGAATCGCCATCAAACACCCCATAAACGGTCACGACTTCATCTTTTCCTTTTACTTTCACGGTGTCAACGAGACGCATGTTATATTGTGAAAAATCTTTTAATTTTTCATGGGTTCGCATGGTGATTAACAATGATAGACCATATATTCTAGTCATTTCTTCAATACGAGAAGCTAAATTCACAGTATCGGAAATCACCGTACTATCCATACGGTTTTCACTACCAACAATGCCTAACATTAATGAACCGGTATTAATGCCAATGCCCACTTTAATTTTAGGTCGTTTTGTACGTCCTCTAGTCAGATTATAATCCGCTAAGGATTTTAACATATTAATCGCCGCTTGCACGGCATCATCCGCATTAACTGGAAACAATGCCATAATCGCATCACCAATATATTTATCAATAACACCCCCATGCTGACAAATAATCGGTTCCATTCGACTTAAATAAGCATTAATAAAGTCAAAATTGTCTTGCGGTGTCATTTTTTCAGAGATGGAGGTAAATGCACGAATGTCTGCAAATAAAACGGTCATTTCTCTTTCAACTTGGTTGCCTAATTGAACATCAAGAATGCTTGGCTTATATAACATTTTCAAAAATTCACAAGGGACAAAACGTTGATAAGCCTTATTAAGTAGGCGAAGTTCATTTTTTTGCTGTTTTAGCTGATGAGTAAAAGCATCTAGTTGTGCATTTTTAATCCTAAGCTCTTGATTCTGCTTTATTAATTGTTTTTCAACACGCTTGCGTTCTGTGATGTCTAAAGAATATTCAATCATTTGAATGATATTACCCGCACTATCAGTAATGGGAAAACCATGTACTTCGACATAGATGGAATCGCCATTTTCATCAAAATGAAGATGTTCTACAACAACATGTTTTTTAGTCCTTTTAACTTCTTGAAGTGGACAAGGATTATTAATGCCTTCACAAGGTGTGCTTTTCTGATGCGTCAGCGCATAGCATGTTATTTTTTTATTCCACCTGCGTGTAGCGGCATTGGCGAATTCAATCTGATAATTCTCTGCGTTGATGACATAAAAAGGATGATTAAGTGAATTGATGATATTTTGCAGAAATTCAGTATGTTTCATTTTTAATTTCGTTAAAAATGCAGAAATGATCATCATTAAGGTAAATAATGCCATGAATGGCAGAGCCATATTTTTTAAAATTTGGCTTGATTTTTTTTGTAATATTTGTATGGGAATATGAGAGACCATTTTCCAATAATAGTCTTTTGCCTCTATCGAATCCAGGCGGGTTGCATATTGTGCGTCTTTGCTTGTTTCTTGAACTTCTAAAAGGGGATAAATGGTGGAGAAGGTGAATAAACCATTTTTCGTATAAAATTGACCGGATTCTTTTTGAACGATCTGTTGCCATTCTTCTGAAAAACGATTTCCAAAGGTTTTAAAACCGCCATCTTTATACATAAATCCCCATTCGTCTTCAGAAGTGATTCCCTTGAGCCAAAATCCAGCAGCATTAAGAACCATGATGTATTCGGAAGCATTCTTAACCTTTTGCTCCATTTTTTTCAGTAGATTTGCGCCAAGATAGTTAAGCAATATGATACCCTGTTTTCTTCCCGCACTATCAAATACAGGGGTTCCAAAACGGATCATCGGCTTCAAAGGGTGTTCTATCTCTCCCTTTTCAATGTTTAAGTCAAACGGAGAAATAAACACTTTTCCTTGCTCTAATACAAAAGTATCCAGAAAGTAATACCGTTTTCCTTTCGATTGAAGTTTAGAGCGAGGAACAATAGAGGAATCGTCTGCATTAAAATTAATGCGCACTACTTCCATTCCCGTCTCATCTAAAAAACGAATTTGATCATAAAGCTTTTTTAGGGCAGAGAATTTGCGATATTCTTCGGCTAAAATCTGCCAATGCTCTCCGCCTTTCTCAAGAAAGGTTTTTAATTGTTGTTGTTCGGCTAAGAACATTAAATCAGAGACGATATGAGTGAATTCGTTGATAATTTGTTCATTTTGCCCTTTTAAGCTGGCAACGGATTGAATTTCCAAAAACGTTCGGTTATTAATCATGCTTTGGTAATAAATAGTTATACCAATAGCAAATATAGGTAACAATAATAATAAGCTGGTTGTCAGAAAGCGTTTTAACATGATGATATTTATTTAATGGTGAATGGTGAATGATGAATGGTGAATGATGAATGTGTTTAATGGTGAATGTGTTTAACGGTTTCGAGGTTTCAGTTTTTTGAAGAAAAACTGAAACCTCGAATGGTGAATGATGAATGCGAATTAAGAGTTGAATTTTTTTTAAATGCTCGAAAACGCTTTAGCTTTGTCAGTCCGCCCAAAGCTGAAGCGTTGGACTCCTATATTTTAACTCTTAATTCGCATACTGACTAGATCATTCACCATTCATCATTTACCATTATTAAACGTTATTATAAAAGTAGCCCCTTTCCCATGTTCACTTTCACACCATATTTTTCCATTCATGCTTTCAAGCAACTTTTTTACAATAAATAAGCCTAAACCGGTTGAAGTTTCCCCTCCTGTCGGTTTTGAGCTTAATCGGGTAAATTTACCAAATAATTTCTCTTGTTCTTTTGAACTAAAACCAGGACCTTCGTCTTGGATTTCACAGCGGACAAACTGATCATTTTTACTCAAACGAATAAAAACATTTTGACCCAGAGGAGAATATTTGATGGCGTTGGAAATGAGATTGTCTAACACTTGATGAAGGGCGGCTTGATCGAAAAACACGATGTAATCTTCTGCTTCTGACGTTTCAAAGTGTAAGGTAATGTCTTTCGCTTTGGCGCGTTCTGTGTAACTTTTGAGTAAATAGTTGAACGTTGGCAAAATATTAATGTTCATCTGTTCAATATTGAGTTTGCCTGATTCAATCCGGTTAACATCTAATAGGTTAGTGATTAAATCAAACATTTGACGAGAGCTTTTTTCAATGTGATCGACAAACTCAATAATTTCTTCTTTAGAAGAAATTGAATCACTTAGTATCAATTCCGCAAACCCTTGAATCGTAGAAAGCGGATTTTTCAAGTCATGTGCAGCGATACCAAGAAACTCGTTTTTTTCCTGATTCAATTTAAGCAATTCGGCATTTTTGCTTTCAATTTCTTGACTGTAACGTAAAGCGGCATTCTTGGCTTCACATTCTTGTACCAGACGAATTTGATCTGCTTCGGCTTTTTTGCGTTCTGTTATATCTTGAAATGCAGTTAAGCCATAAATTATTTTGCCATTCTCATCAGAAATAGGTGTACCCCAACTTTCTATGGGAATCACTTTTCCCGCTTGATGAATTTCTATGTCGTCAACATGGGTACTTTCCCCTTTTAAGGCAGAGATAAATGGTAAATCATTGGAGGGATAAAGTTGAGATGTTCCAGCCTTGTAAAGTTGATAAACCTCAGCGACATTATTAACCGTCACCCCTTTTTCAACCCCTTTACCCAGTAGAAGTATCGCTTTTTGATTAAAATAGTTCGATTCACCATTAGGGGCTTTCAGTACAGAAACACCCACTGGCATACCTTCCAATGTTTGTTTCAGTGCGGTTTTATTGATATCAATCGTCATTAGATCATAATAAGCTCTTAAACCGGCTATCATAGTGACAAATAACTTCCGCTGCGTTAGCTCAACTTTGAGCTTATAATCGTTGATGTCATAATTGACAATCACTTCTTCTTCAGGTGCTTCGCCCGGTTGTCCAGTACGAAGAATAATACGCATCATATTATTCTTTAGGGTGTGACGAATATACTTGACTAGTTGTAAACCGGAATCATTTTCTTCCATCACCACATCTAAAAAAACCAATGCGGTATCTGGGTGGGCTTTGAATAAAGACTTTGCTTCGTCAACAGAATAAGCAGAAAAAAAGGTGAGCGGTTTGTCCTTAAAAACAAATCCTGTTAATGCGAATCGTGTTACATCGTGAATTTCTTCTTCATCATCCACAATGATGACTTTCCAAGCATTCGTCGTTGGGTTGATAATCGGTAATGGAAATTCATCATTGTCAGCTTCGTCAGTTAGGTACGGCTCATCTTCATCAAGCAAATCAAGTTCTTCATCTTCATCGACGAGATTTAGTTCGTCATTATCATCTGGCAATTCGTTGTTTTTCGGTTGATTTGACATTTTGTACTTTTGTAATCAAACATGAGAGGTTTTCAAAACCTCAGAGGTTTTTAGAAGTGAATTTATTCTGTATAGGTTTTATGAACCCTCGTTCCCAAGCTCTAGCTCTCATCGTTAGTCATAAGTATCTAAGTAATTGAAATAAATAAATATTTTGTAGGGTGGGTAGAGCG
>JAGLHR010000022.1 GCA_023143415.1 Thiomargarita sp.
GTCACTGGTAAGGCTGTACCTTCTGGCATGTCAATAAAGACATTAAATTCAGGCTTCTTATCCAGCGGCAACATTTTGACTTCAACTGATCTAAAATAAAACATTGAACAAGCGGCAAAAAATGAGAAAAACAGCAATAGCAAAAATCCCCATCCGAGGAGACGGTTAGTAAATAATGGCGGTAAAAGTTTGCGGTAAAATTTCTCAATCCTTTGATTTGTCTTATGTTCTTTAATTTCTGTTTTTTCAAGTACCGCAATAGAAGGTTTAAAACGCATGGCTAACCAAGGCGTAAAAGCAAAGGCCGCAAATAGGGAAAATATCATCGCTACTGAGCCGAGAGCAGGGATAGGCCCCATATATGGCCCCATCATGCCCGACACAAATCCCATCGGTAACAAAGCGGCTACCACAGTAAATGTGGCTAATATTGTGGGATTACCGACTTCGCGCACGGCATCGATAGCTGTTGCTGTGTCTGTTTCACCGTGAAGCAACCAGCGTCGGTAAATATTTTCTATGACCACAATGGCATCATCGACTAAAATACCGATAGAGAAAATCAGGGCAAACAAACTGACGCGATCAATGGTATAACCCAAAATCCATGCCGAAAATACGGTGATTAAAATCACGACTGGAATGACTAATGTCACAACAAGAGAAGGCCGCCATCCTAATGAGAACAAGACTAATATAGTCACTGCCCCCGTTGCGATGAATAATTTTTTAATTAAACCGTTCACTTTATTATTAGCGGTTTGTCCATAATTACGAGTTACTTCGACATGTACATTACCTGGAATAATTTGTCGTTTTCTAAGCGTATCAATATGTGTCAAAATATCTCTGGCTACTGAGACACCGTTGGTACTAATCTTTTTTGAAACCGCAATGGTAACGGCAGGGGCACCATTGACTTCTGGTACAGTGGTTTCTTGTGCAAGCCAAAAACTATCATGCTGTTCGTAAGCCTGACCGGAATAATAATTGACGATTTGATAGGGTTCTTTTTCAGGACCTTGTGTGACATTGGCTACATCACGCACATAGACAGGCGCATCCTGAAAAGCACCCACCACTAATTCTTTGACATCTTCTGCATTGCGTAAGAATCGACCGGTATAAACTGTAAAATGTGTATTACCTGATTCTATCTGTCCAGCCGAGGTTTCATTGTTAGCAGTCTGTATGGTTTGAGCCACTTGTCCGATACTGATACCAAAACCGGATAAAACTTGTGGTTTTACTTCAATAAGCACTTGTTCAGCGCGTCCACCGACCACAAAACTTTGTCCGGTATTAGGAATACCTTTAAGACTTTGCATCACTTCCAAGGCAACTGTGCGTAAACCACCATCATCCAAATTATCAGACCATAAGGTTAAAGTGACGACGGGCACATCATCAACACCTTTTGGTTTCACCAAGGGCTGCTTTACCCCAGGCGGAATTTTATCCATATTTGACTGTAATTTGTCATAGACTTTAAAAATAGAGTTTTCCAGTTGCTGGCCCACTTCAAATTCTACTGTCACCATGCCTTGTCCCCGCTCAGATGCCGAATAGACATGTTTGACATCAGGGATTTCACTCATAATGCGTTGTAGTGGATCGATAGCTAAACTAGCAACTTGTTTTCCTGAAGCCCCTGGATATTGAATAAAAATATCGACCATTGGCACGGAAATTTGGGGGTCTTCTTGACGGGGTGTCAATGTTAAGCCCATAACTCCCATAAATAACATGGCGAAGAAAAAGAGGGGGGAAAGGGGCGAGTGAATAAAAGCCTGTGCAATTTTTCCCGCTAAACCTAAAGAATGGGATTCTTCCCTTTCTATCGAAGAATTTTTTTCTGTCATTTTAATTGTGAATTGCGAATTGTGAAACGAAGTAATCGTTAGGTTTATTGTAAAACGTCATCTTTTGTGTGAATCAATCAGCAAGGTGTTTTTCCAGCCCACATTATAATCACAACTTTATCGCCTACTTTTAAGCCACTGAGTACGGTGATATAGTCACCCAGTTTCGGATCAAGTTCGCTAAAGAGCGTCGGATTAATGGTTCTGCCAAGGCGTACCATTCGCCGCTCATATTTATTATCTGCCTTGAAAACGCAAACGCTCGGTAAACTCCCCCCTCCTTTAACGATTGCGGTTTGGGGAATTAAGAGTAAATCTTGTTTACCTGCTTTAACATCAGGCACTTCAACCTGAGCGTATTGACCAGGTCCAACATATTGAGCTTCTTCAGTCTCTTTATCCATAGAGAGATCAAATTTGACTTTAACAGTGTGACGCTGTACGTCTGCAATGGGAAAAATCTGTGCAACCGTTGCAATCACGCGCTCATCAAGCACATCTAGTCGGGCTGATACCCGTTCGCCCACCTTTAAACCACGAACTAAACGGGCTGGTACATCCACTTCAATTTGCAGATTGCTGATGTCGGCAAACTTTAACAAATGTTGACCAGGTTGCACGGTATCACCGACTTCTACAGATTTTTTGATGATCACCCCATCAAATGGTGCGATGCTCCTCGCATCACGTAATTTAGAATCAATTTGTTCAATTCGCGATTGAGCCTGCCATAAGCTACTTCGAGCCTGTTCAATTCGAGTGCCATAACTATGAAGTTGAGTGCGACGATCAAGTCCTTCATCTTTTTGCCCAAGCATTTCACTCAGGGGGTTGGTAAGAATTTGATCAAAGAGACCAGGTAGCCCCATACCGCCTGGGGTTTGATCAGAAGAAGTGTTTGATGACCAATATTTTTGTGAGTATTGAACACCCGCATTGCGTAGTGCCAATTCTGTACGTCGCAGTTCGGCAAAAGCGGCACGTCGTTGTGCGAGTAACTCCCTATCATCTATAGCCACTAAAACGCTCTCTTTTTTAAAGGCTTCCCCTTCTTCACCAGCAATACGATTAATTCTGCCAGGGAGTTGAGCCGATAAGGTTACTTCTTTTTCAGGTATGACTGTACCACTTAATGTGATGGGTGGGCTGAGATCGTAAGCACGTACTTCATAATAACCTTCTGCTCTGACGGTTATGCCTGTGCTTAAAAATATTCCAACGAGAGTGACTATTTTTATGAATTTTTTTAACATATATTATTTATAATTTTATCAATTTAGTACAACGGATTTTAGAAAGGATTTAAATGTAGTGATAATGCGAATTAAGAGTTGAAACGTCATTGAAAATGGAGTCCATTCGAGGTTTGAGTTTTTCTTCAAAAAACGTAACTACTCAGTCTTAAAGCGTTTTCGAGGTTTGAGTTTTTTTGAAAAAAAAACTCAAACCTCGAACTCCAATACGCACAAAGCTGAAGCGTTGTACTCC
>JAGLHR010000220.1 GCA_023143415.1 Thiomargarita sp.
CTTCGTTCCTACCCACCCTACATAGCAATGCCATTAAGCCAGGGCGAACACGCAGGTTCGCCCCTACGACCCCTGAATATGTGGAGATTTGTAGGGGCAGACCTGTGTGTCTGCCCTTAACTTAATGGCATTGACCCTACTATAGATACCACCAAATTTTGATAGGATACTTTTTTTCTTATAATCCCCAAGGTTTTTACTTTGAAAAATATAGGCATTATTATACTGAATTGGCAGGGATGGCGAGATACTTTAGCTTGCTTAGATTCATTGAAAAACCTGAATTATAAAGAGCCAATATCTATTATTGTCTGTGACAATGGCTCTACTAATGATTCTTTTGAGCAGATTTTAAAGTGGGCGCAACAGCATTATTCGCCATCAGAAATGGGCATTTTTTCTCCAGAAAATGAAAAACAATTCAGAAGCAAAATAAAACCTCACTATTCACCATTTGTTCTTATTCAAACAGGTGCAAACCTCGGTTTTTCAGGGGGCAACAATGTTGGCATCCGTTATGCGTTAGCGACTCAAAAGGTTGAATATCTCTGGTTGCTCAATAATGATACGGAAGTTGATGCTGATGCGCTATCTGCTTTATATGAATATGCAATAGCGCATCCTAATCATGCCCTGATCGGCAGTACCATCATTGATTACGAAGCACGGCAGACGGTGCAATGCGCTGGCGGCTGTCATTATTCGCCATTATTAACCATTTTTCAACCCGTATTTGGTGGGGAGCCGCTCAATAAAGTGATAGAATGCAATAAGACGATCACTTTTGATTATATCTTTGGAGCGGCGATGTTTTTGCCAATAGCAGCCGTACAAAAAGTCGGTTTATTAAATGAAGAATATTTTTTATTTTATGAAGAACTTGACTATACGCAACGTTTAAAGCGGCAAGGTTATGATATTGGTTGGTGTAAAAATTGCCTCGTTTATCATAAAGGCAGTGCCAGTGTGGGGAGTGTGGATGAGGGTGATCGGGATAAACGACGACTCGCCAATTATTATGAAAATTTAAGTACGCTTAAATATACCGCCAATTTTTATCCCTATTCATTGCCGCTAGTGATGGTGTTACGATTTTTGGGTAAATCTTTTGTTTTACTCAGTCGGCGGGATTTTTATTTATTTGCACCATTATTTAAGGCTTACCGAGATTTTATGTTCAAGCGTTGAACATTGAAAATGGAGTTCGAGGTATTCGTTTTTTGAAAAAAAACGAATACCTCGAAAACGCTTTAGCTTTGTTACTTGGAGTACAACGCTTCAGCTTTGTCAAATGGAGTACAACGCTTTAGCTTTGTCAAATGGAGTACAACGCTTTAGCTTTTTCAATCAAAAAACGCCCAAAGCTGAAGCGTTTTCGAGGTTTAAGTTTTTTAAAGAAAAACTTAAACCTCGAACTCCATTTTTAACTCTTAATTCGCATAGTTACTATCTATTTATAAATAGAAAATGTCTAAAACAAAACTAACAGCTATCAGTGGTTTTCCTGAATTTTTACCAGAAGAGCAAATTCTTTTCATGAAAATGCTCGATATTATTCGTGATGCTTATGAACGTTACGGTTTTTCGCCTATTGAAACACCAGCCGTAGAGCGAAAAGAAGTGCTTATTTCAAAAGGGGGTAATGAGAAGGAAATTTATGCCCTTTCTCGTCTGGCAGTCAAGAAGGGCGAAGAGCCAAACACGGAATTAGCCCTTCATTTTGATTTAACTGTGCCACTAGCCCGTTATGTCGCTATGCACAAAAACCAGCTCACCTTCCCTTTTCGTCGTTACCAGATTCAAAAAGTTTGGCGTGGTGAACGCCCACAAGCTGGGCGTTCTCGTGAATTTTATCAATGTGATATTGATGTCATCGGCAGGGGTTCTCTCAGTCTTTTAAATGATGCCGAAATGCCGAATATTATTTACCATATCTTTCGTGAAATGAAAATCGGCCCTTTTGTGATTAGAATCAATAACCGTAAAATTCTTCAGGGCTATTTTCAATCTTTAGGACTCCCGACTGCTCAAATGAATGATGTCATGCGGATCATTGATAAACGGGATAAGATAGGCACAGAAGCTGTCATCAGCGAACTGACTGATCATACCGATTTTGATCAAACAACCGCTGAAAAAATGATAGACTTTTTAGGAGAAGAAGTCAAGACTGATGAATTGCTAACCCGATTAAATAACATGGCAATCAACGAACTCTTTTCTCAAGGCGTTAAAGAATTAGGGATAGTCATTGAAGGTATTCGGGGGTTTGGCGTTCCTGAAGCCTCTTTTAAAATCGATCTAAGCATAGCCCGTGGGCTTGATTATTATACAGGTACGGTTTATGAAACGCTGCTAGTGGATCATCCCCAAATTGGTAGTATTTGTTCTGGTGGGAGATTCGATGATTTAGCCAACTTTTTTACCGATGAAAAATTGCCAGGTGTTGGTATATCTATTGGTTTGACTCGTTTAATGTCTCGTTTAATTAAAGAAGGGATAGTGAAAACGGGAGCAGCAACGGTTGCCTCTGTGTTAGTCACTGCTATGGACGAAAAGCGAACCAGCGATTACTTGCGTATAGGAAGTACACTTCGCAACGCAGGTATTCCTACAGAAGTTTATCTTGAAAAAGCACGTCTCGGTAACCAATTAAAGTATGCCAATAAAAAAGGATTTAAAATAGCGATTATTGCGGGTGAAGATGAATTTTTACAAGATTCTGTACAAATAAAAAATTTAGTCACCGGTGAACAGATGATCTGTCCAAACAGAGAACTGGTTCAGAAAATTGGTACAATACTTTAAGGGAGAAGCGTGAAAATAATATACCCATGATGTTCTTGCAAAATTCTGAACACGGTTTAAGAAATCCGATTTTTTTCAAAAATCGGATTTCTAAGCTCGAAAAAGCGAGTAACTACTCAGGGCAACCACAAGGGATTGCCCCTACATCAGAAGATTTTCGTCTGTATTAATAAGAATATTATTGTAGGGGCAATCCTTTATGGTTGCCCTGAATAGTTACAGGTTTCATAAGGGTATTTAGCCGCAACTTCCGAACAGGTTCACACGCTCACTATCTTCAACCTCGACAAAAATTATGCTCGTCAAAAATATAGATTATAATGAATTAGCCGAATGGTTAGAAGGAGATACGCCTCCCATTTTAATTGACGTGCGTACTCCAAGAGAAATGGCGCAAGCCTCTATAGCTAACGGTAAACCCATGCCACTCAATACCTTGCCTTTACGTTTTGATGAAATACCTAAAGACAAGACAGTCGTTTTTTATTGTCGCACGGGAGCACGTTCTGCCCAAGCCTGTATGTATATGACAAATCAGGGCTATGACAATGTTTATAATTTGTACGGCGGGATTGTCAATTGGGCGCAAAATGGATTGCCGACTGCACCAATGATAAATGGTGAATGATGAATGGTGAATGGTTTCGAGGTTTGAGTTTTTTGAAAAAAAACTCAAACCTCGAATGGTGAATTATGAATGGTTTTGAGGCGAAAGTTTTTTCTTTAAAAAAACTTTCGCCTCGAATTATGAATTATTCAAACCATTCACCATTCATCATTCACCACCAGTTTTATGAAAAATTCTCAACCTAAACTCTCCTTGGGACCAGTATTATATTATTGGCCGCGTGACACGCTGCTTGATTTCTACGAACAGATGGCAGAAACGGCTATTGATATTTTTTATCTGGGAGAAACCGTCTGTTCCAAACGCAAAACGCTACGCACTGAAGATTGGTTAGCGTTAGCGGAGCGATTGGTGGCAGCGGGTAAGGAAGTCGTACTGTCTTCATTGGCCCTTTTAGAAGCGGAGTCAGAACTCAAAACGTTACGCAAGCTTTGTGACAATGGCCATTTTATGGTAGAAGCGAACGATATGGCGGCTGTGCAATTATTAGAAGGTACGCCTTTTGTCATAGGGCATAGCATTAATCTCTATAATACACGCGCCCTGGCACTGATGGCGACTTTAGGACTACGCCGCTGGGTGCTGCCGGTAGAATTGTCCCGCGAGACGCTCGCTGATTTACAAACAGAACTTCCTGCGAATGTAGAAACGGAAGTTTTTGTTTATGGACGTTTGCCTTTAGCTTATTCAGCACGCTGTTTTACGGCGCGTGCCCATAATTTGCCTAAAGATGATTGTCAATACCGGTGTTTAGATTATCCTGATGGTTTAACCCTTTCTAGTCAAGAAGATAAGCCTTTTCTCACATTAAACGGTATTCAAACACAATCAGCAAAAACCCATAATTTATTGCCAGAAATCACCAATATGAAATCAATGGGAATTGATGTCTTACGCATCAGTCCACAGTCAAAGCATACGGAAAAGGTGATTGATGTTTTTCACCGTTGCTTAACTAATCAGGAAACTGTGATAGAAGGGCAGGCTCGCTTGAAACCGGTTCTGCTAATAGGTGCTTGTGATGGGTATTGGTATGGTGGTAAAGGCATGGATTCAATTAAACCGGATAAATAATGTCTTATAATGATTTTAAAACGCTAAAAGACTGTCAATTTTAATTTGTCTGGTGATACAACCTGACAGGTTTTCAAAACCTGTCACTTTATGATCAAGTTTTTCACTTTGAAAACCGTTAACTACAAGGATTGTATATAAGAAGGGATTAGATCAAGGTGATACCTTAATTAAATCCTTTTTTATATACAATCCTTGTAGTTAGCGGTTTAAATCCTTTTTTATATGAACCTATCCGGCCTATTCGTTTTTGAACTTAGAAATCTTTGGAAAAATCGGATTTCTTAAACCTCATTTTTTTCTCAAAAATTCAACTATTTTTATTCATTATTCTGTATTTTTGAATATGGCCAGATAGGTTCATATAATCCTTGTAGTTAACGGTTTTACTTTAGAAAAAACTTGATCATTGAGTGTCAGCTCTAAGACTACTGGTACAAACTGACAGGTTTCCAAAACCTGTCAATTCGAGCCGTCAAAGCAACATTGACAGAGTACTAGAACTTGGAAACGAGGGGGCTGAAGTTCTATTTAAACTGTCATTTCATGAGAAATAATTATGTTTGCCACTGAAAATTTTTCTATTACCGCAAATATCGTATTAGGATTGCAAAAATTAAGTCCACTGACGAATCTGATAACTGATATTTTTATTATTATTTTCCTATTTTTACTGCTTTTTACGATTGATAAACGGGGGAAGCAGTTAGCATTGCATAACATATTGATTACACTGACTTTTTTTGGTGTATTTTTGGGTATTGCCATCGGTTTTAGTTTATTTGATGGACAAAATATTGAAAAGAGTCTTCCCCATTTATTTGAAGGTTTAAAAATGGCTTTTGTCATAGGCATTTTAGGTATTTTTGTCACATTTTTGATTAAATGGATTAACCATAAAAAAGTCAAATCGGTATTGCCCACCACCCATAATATCACGCCCAATGATATTTATCGGGTATTGAAAGAAATTCGTACTCATACTGCTGATCAAAGTGCTATCCTTTCAAACATGGTTGAACAAACCGGCCTTTATCAAAAAAACGTCTATAAAGTCATTAAATCGCACCACGGTTTCGCAAAACAAGAATTACCGCTTTTGGAAGAACTGAAACAGAGCATTATTGGTCAAGATGAGTTTTCATTAGCCACACAAATACAGCGTTTAAGTACGGTTCAAAGTGAAAATATTAAACAATTTAACCAAGCCATTGGGAAACTCGTTACATGGAATCCGGTGCAAATGGCGCAGATGCAGGAGCAATTTAGCCATTCTCTGAGTGGTATAGAAAAATCGCGTGATGCTTTGCAGGATATTAGTACGTTTATGCAATCCATTCCACAGACTATGCAACAACTGGCACAACTGATGCAGGGTTTACATCAACAACTTGAAACCCATGAACGTCATTTAGAGAGTTTTCAGCATTTACGTCAACAGGCGGGTGATGCTTTTCCTGTGATTGAAAAAAATCTGAATGATTTGACGCGGGGAATGCAGCAGCAGGTACAGCGTCATTTGGAATTACTTGAAACGACTTTGGAAACGCAATTGGATATGGCAGATGTTTCTTTAGAAACGCAAGTTGAAGGATTTCAGGTTTTGCAGAATAGTTTTGCTGAATTGGGAGTTCAAGTACATCACAAGTTAAAAAACTCGGATAGTGCGCGAAAAGAGTTTGATGGGGAAACACCGCTTTTGAAAAACGTTGAAAAATCGCCTGAAATTAAAGAAGAAATGTCGCATGAAACTTCTAGCGATGACTACAACATTTTGCAAATTCAGGCTTATACATTAATGGATTCGGGTGATTATGAGGAGGCGATTGCCTATTTTGATCAGGCTATTGAATTGAACTCGACAGAATTTTCGTTATTTTATAACAAGGCTTGTTGTTCTGCTTTGCTGGGTAAAGTTCATATTGCAATAGTGGTGTTGCAAGAAGCCATTTCTTTAAATACCGAATGCTTTGACATGGCAAAAAATGATTCTGATTTTGATAAGATACGTTATAGTGTGGATTTTCAATCTTTTATCAAAAACGATAACTGACGCATTGTTCAAGGAAGCCCAATCTCTGATGTTTCCAAAACTTCAGAGGTTTTTCAGATTGGAGATAATTTATGGAAATGGAACAATTTTTTGGACAAAATTCAAAAGCTCAAGAAGATGATTCTTTTCTTTCAATCTTTGATATTCTTTTAGGATTATTGCTACTCGCTTTAATACTCATTTTCCTCTTTTTTTCTCTGACTTATCCTCTGGATTCAAAAGCAAAAAAAAAAGAGGACATTCAAGAAACCGTTGTTAAACCGGCGATATTATCTGAAACAAGAAAAAGGGAGATGAGTTCGATTAAACTGGCGGCTTCTATTTCATTACGAGAAGCGATTTATCAATCACTATTAAAGGAATTTAAAAACGACTTATCTCATTGGTTTGCAGAAATTAACAAAACCAATTTAACGATGCGTTTCCAAAATAGTGAAACCTTTTTTGAAGTAGGGCATTCATCACTTAATAAACATTATCAAATGCTCTTAGCGGATTTTTTTCCCCGATATGTCAACATTTTAAAAGAATATAAGGAGGCTATAGAAACTTTGAGTATTGAAGGGCATACTTCTTCAGAATGGAAAGAGAGTGTTTCTCAAGATGAGGCTTATTTTAATAATATGGCTTTATCTCAAAAAAGAACACGCGCCGTTTTAGAATATTGTTTACAATTACCTTCAATGCACGCTGATAAAGAATGGTTGCGTCGCATTTTGACGGCTAATGGTTTGTCGTCTAGTCGTTTAATTATGGAAAATAACTTTGAACATGTTGAATATTCTCGCCGCGTCGAATTTAGAATTTATGTGATTTGTGAACGTTAAAAAAACCTGACAGGTTTTAAAAACCTGCCAGGTTTGACTCCCGCTCAGAAATCTATAATTTCAGTTGTACAGTATGCCCAGGCTGATTACTAGGATGTTCAGCTTTAGTAAATACAGTACGATCATTTTTCAGCACGAGTACATCAAAGAAAGGTTTAAAGCGTTCTTCAGAAATATCAAACGCTTGTAAAAACTGATCAAATAACACTTGTTCTTCAGGCGCCGCACTTCCATCTGACAGCGAGGAATCCAATATATTCGTTAAAATGCACATTTTTTGTGCATCAGTTAATATTGGTGTGACTTCAGTCAAAAATGTATCGACTGGCGTGTTTTGCTGATATTTAAAAGCCCGATCCAGCAATTTCTGATTTTGAGCCCCAACACCAATTGCCCCCCCGCTATCTTCGCCACCTAATACGGCGAGCAGTTGCCCAACTTCTTCATTTTCAACTTTACCATCAGCACCTATCATATAAATAAGTGACGTGACGAAAGCAAACTGAGGTGTTACTTCACCACTGTCGCCTTTGAATACATCAAAAAGTCCCATTAATTTTCCCTTTCAAAATGTTATGGATGAGTCATTTTTAAATGAAAATGACCTGTTTAAAGTGAAAGTGTCAAATATTAACAATAAAACTACTCAGCCGTTACTTAGCCTTGAAATCAATTTCAAGGCTAAGTAATTGTGTTTATTATAACATAAATGAAAAAAATAATGCTACTTTATCATTTCTTACTATAATAGTATAGCGAAGAGGATAACATATTATTAATAAATAATAATTAAAAATCAATCAGTTAAAAAAATAGCCTTGCGTTAAAATATCTGTTTCAGATTTCTCAAAAAAAAATTTTTCAAAAAACTCGCTTTTTTTTTTAAAATCTATATAATGTTTCTTACTTGACATTTCTCAATTTAGAAAATTGTGAAATGATTTCTAAAGTAATTTTTTTAACTATCTATAAGGAGTCTATTTTAAATATGATTAAACCACAATTGACGTTAGCTATTTGCGCTTTTAGCCTTGCCTTAGCCGCTGCCCCAGTTACTGCCGCCGAAGAAAAAGCTCCTGCTGCTGCTCCAGCTACTGAAGCCGCTCCTGAAGCTGCTCCAGCTAAAGAAGGCGAAAAGAAAGATGAAGCCGCTGATAAAGGGGCCAGTCTTGGTGCTTTGATTGTTGCAAGTGCTGAAGAAGCTGCTCCTGCTCCTGCTACTGAAGCTGCTCCTGCTGAAGGTAAGA
>JAGLHR010000221.1 GCA_023143415.1 Thiomargarita sp.
CCTACAACAATATTCTTATGAAGACTGACGAAAATATTTTCATGTAGGGGCAATCCCTTGTGGTTGCCCTTATGTAGGGGCAATCCTTTGTGGTTCTCCTGAGTAGTTACGTTTTTTGAAAAAAAACTTAAACATCGAACTCCAATTAAACGGCTATGGGTGCTTTAATATGTGGATGAGCTTGATAGTCAACCATTTCAAAATCTTCAAATTGATAAGCAAAAATCGAGTTGGGTTTAATTCTTATTTTTGGCAGAGGATACGGTGTTCTCATTAATTGCAATTTAGCTTGTTCCAAATGGTTCATATAAAGATGAACATCGCCGCCGGTCCAAACAAAATCTCCGACGGCTAAATCACATTCTTGTGCAATAAGATGAATGAGTAAGGCGTAACTGGCGATATTAAATGGTAAACCGATTAGTACATCTGCTGATCTTTGATATAATTGACAAGAGAGCTTTCCGTCCGCCACGTAAAATTGAAACAAGGTATGGCAGGGTTCTAAAGCCATCTTATCAAGTTCTCCCACATTCCAAGCGGAGACAATCAGGCGGCGAGAATTAGGATTGCTTTTAATTTGGCTAATCACTTTGGATATTTGATCAATTGATTGACCGTCTTGTACCGGCCAAGAACGCCATTGTTTTCCATAAATTGGCCCTAATTCCCCGTCTTTTCTACTCCATTCATCCCAAATATGAACACCGTTATCATTGAGATACTTAATATTGGTATCCCCACGTAAAAACCATAATAGTTCGTAAATAATGCTCCGTATATGTAACTTCTTCGTTGTGAGCAGTGGAAAACCTTCGGAAAAATCAAAGCGCAATTGTCGCCCAAAGAGAGAGAGAGTTCCCGTTCCTGTCCTATCCTCTTTTTTTATTCCATTATCCAAAATATCCTGCATTAATTCTAAATATTGTTTCATTCTCAATTCTCAACTACTACACTGTCAAGTCAATTCTGATGGGTAGATATTTTCAACGAGAGGGCAGACAGATATATCTGCCCTTACAGAACCCGACACTTAATGCTTGACAATGTACTACTCATTTTGGGTTGATGCTTTGAACCAGCAATCAGTTCATGAACATGTAAAAGTAACTCTTTGCGGTTATAAGAGTCTTTCTGAAAAATCATTTCCACATTGCTGCTTTGAAGACGTGCTTGTTGTTCGGAAGTCAAATGACTGGAAGTTAATACGACAACTGGAATAGATTGCCATTTTTCGTTTTTACGCAAATGGGTCAAAAATTCATACCCGTTCATAACGGGCATCATTAAATCCAACAAAATCAGATCCGGTTTTTTATTGTCAATATGCTCTAAGGCAATTTTACCATTTTCCGCCTTAAATACGCGCAAACCGGCGTGTTTTATCATTTCTGCCATGACTTCGAGGATGAGCGTATCATCTTCAACGAGCATGACTAAGCCTTGTGAATCATCACCAATATGATATTTTTCTAAAAGGACGGCGAGTTGTTCATGGCGTACTGGTTTTATAAGGTAATCTGTCGCGCCAAGCACAAATCCTTTCTCTTGAAGTTCTTCCATCGACATCATAATGACTGGAATATCCGCCAAAAGGGGATCACTTTTCAGCGTCGCAAGTACCTTCCATCCATTTGTACCTTGCATATTGACATCAAGAATGATGGCATCGGGACGGAGTTTTTTCGCCAGTCTAAGTCCTTCTTTTCCTCCAGCAGCTACTGCGACCGCATAGCCCAGTTTGCTGAGGTAATTTTTTATAAATTCCCGCACGTTTGGATCTTCATCAATCGCCAAAACGATACCTTCTCCTTCTAACGAAGAAACTTCAACGGGCAGCTTAAAATCATTGACGATGGTGGGCAATAGTATAGTAAACATACTGCCATGTCCAAATTCGCTTACTACGCTAATACTTCCACCCATCATTTCAGTAAATTCTTTAGTAATCGTCAAACCTAAACCTGTCCCACCGTATTCGCGAGTGGTCGAATAGTCCGCTTGTGTAAAGGCCTGAAACAGTTTCTTTTGCTGCTCTACTGTCATACCAATACCGTCGTCTGTCACGCAAAAACGAATTTCATCTTCGTTCTCTTTGTTTTTTTGATGGAAGAGTTCTATGGTGATGAAACCGTTTTCTGTGAATTTAGCGGCATTACTGAGCAAATTTAAGAGAATCTGACGCAATTTAGTCAAATCGGCGTACATTTCGCCCAATGCATTATCACATTTGACGGTGAGGGTGTTACCCTTTTTCTCTATCAGTGGTTGAATCGTATTGACTACTTCCTTAAAAATAATGCTGATTTCAAATGTTTCAAGAAATAACTCCATTTTACCGGCTTCAATTTTAGACAAATCCAACACATCGTTGATCAAGCCTAATAATTGTTTACCTGCGGATTGTATGCGCTGTAAGTCTGGAATGAAATAGTCTTGCGCTAAATCTTCCGCTTCTTCTTCTAAAATTTCACTGTAACCGATGATGGCATTCAAAGGTGTTCGTAGTTCGTGGCTCATATTAGCCAAAAACTGACTTTTAGCGAGATTAGCGGCTTCAGCGATAGCGCGAGCGTTTTCTGCCGTATTTTTAGCATCAGATAGAGCAGCTTCTGCTTGCTTGCGTTCATTAATTTCCGTCTTTAATTGCTGATTGATGCTAGAGAGTTCGGCAGTACGTTCTTGCACCCGTTGTTCTAATTGATCATGTGCGTCTTGTAATTTGTTCTCTATTTGTGTTCTTTCAAGAATTTCTTGTTTAAGTTTTTGATTCGCTTCTAAAAGTTCAGTCGTGCGATTCCGAACTTTGTCTTCTAATTCTTTATTATGTTGTTGTTCTTGTTCAATGAAGCGTATATAAGTTCTAATTTTTCCAATTAATTGAGAGCGATCAATGGGTTTAGTGAGATAATCTGCTGCACCGATAGCAAAACCTTCTTGTTGAAATTCGTCAGATTTGTAAGCAGCCGTTAGAAATACAATAGGAATATGTTGAGTTCTTTTTCGCGAGCGAATTAATTTTGCTGTTTCAAAACCGTCCATTTCAGGCATTTGCACGTCAAGGATTATCAAATCGACTTTTTCTTGCAAAAGTGTTTGTAAGGCATTCATTCCTGATTCGGCTTCAATAATGTGTGCGGTAATATGTTCGTCGATGAGAGTATGTAGAGTGAAGAGATTATTTTTGTTATCATCAACAATAAGAATATTAAGTGGCTCTTCTTTTTGCATATTTATTAACCTATTAAGTTTTAATACCGGTTGTGAGTGACTTTTCTGAGAAACTATAGAAAACGGTGTACTCTTCTTGAATGATTGACCATCGCCAGCAAATAAGGACCGATTTGTTCTAAAGGTAAAATTTTATCGACTTTTGTTGCGGCTATCGCCGCTTTTGGCATGGCATCCGCCTCAGCAGTTGTGGGTTCTTGCACAATCACATACCCCCCATTTTCTTTAATGTTTTTAACGCCTTGGCACCCATCATTATTGGCACCCGTTAAAATAATAGCAATGAGCTTGTCTTGATAAGCATAGATTGCGCTTTCAAATAAAACATCCACAGATGGACGGGCAAAGTTCACATGTTTATCTATTGAAAGTGATAAACTGCGATCTTCTTCTATAAGTAAATGATAATTGGGGGGGGCAATATATACGGCGTTAGTTATCGTTTCTTTTTCATCCGCTTGTTTGACTTTTAATTCACATTTTGTACCTAAAATATGTGCGAGATAACTGTCGGAATGGGGATGTAGATGTTGTACAATGATAATCGGCAGTGGAAATTCGCTGGGTAGTGCTGCTAAAACGGAACTCAGCGCGTGAATCCCGCCGGCTGATGAGCCTATAACCACTGCTTCAAATAGATTAATCTCATTTTTCATCTTTAGTACAGTTTGCGATAAATTTTTTCTTCTTTAACCACTTCTTTAAAAGCATTAGAAGTTTTTGAAAAGTAGATACTTTCTTTGGAGCCAAGACAAAGAAAACTGTCTTTGCCCAAGCTATCAAAAAAGAGTTCTAAAACTCTGTTTTGTAATTCACTATTAAAATAAATCAATACATTCCGGCACAGAATCAAATTCATTTCTCCAAAAACGCCATCTATGGCTAGGTTATGATCTGAAAATAAAATATTTTTTTTAAGTGATTTGTCCATAACAACATGATCATAATGTGCGACATAATAGTTTGAAAAAGATTCTAAGCCGCCCGATTTTTGATAGTTTGCGGTGTATTGTTTAAGTTTGTTGATCTTGAAAATGCCTTCTTTGGCTTGCTTTAATATCACTTCGTTCATATCTGTCGCATAAATTTGGGTGTTGTCATATAACCCTTCTTCTTTTAAAATAATCGCCATTGAATACGCTTCTTCCCCACTGGAACAGCCAGCGTGCCATATTTTAAGAAAAGAATGTTGTTTTAACTTTGGTATCACATATTTTCTGAGTGCTAAATAAAAATTGGGATCACGAAACATTTCTGTGACATTGATGGACATATCTAGTAATAATCTGTCAAAAAAATGTACATCATAAAGTAGTTTGTGTTGCATGGCGGAAAGGTTTTCTAGTCCTTCTTTGATAAGTCGATGGTTAATCCGCCGTTTGAGTGACGCTTTTGAATAATTTCTAAAGTCGTAGCCGTATTTTAGGTAAATGGCTTGTAATAGTAATTGTAATTCTATGTTTTGGGTTTCAATATCGTTCATTTGATTTTGATTGAGCAAAATAATGAGTACAACGGATTAGTAGTTACAAAAAACGTAACTACTCAGGGCAACCACAAGGGATTGCCCCTACATCAGAAGATTTTCGTCAGTCTTCATAGGATTGCCCCTATATCAGAAGATTTTCGTCAGTCTTCA
>JAGLHR010000222.1 GCA_023143415.1 Thiomargarita sp.
AGTTTTTCTTCAAAAAACTTTAGGCTGAAATCCTGTTCAAAATTTAATGATGAGGTAAAAAAATCATTAAACCAAATAAAATCACTATCAATCCAGCAATTCTACGAACAATCAGTTTATGGGCAAATTTCGTTATCCACTGCGTTGTGGCACCCATTGTAAGTAACATAGGTAAAGTGCCTAATCCAAAAGCCAACATTAATAGCCCACCATTCCAAGCACTATTCGAGGTCAATGCAAAAAATAAGATAGCATAAACTAATCCACAGGGCAACCAGCCCCAGACTAAACCAAGCCCAAGTGCCTGTAATGGATGTTTTACGGGGAGAAAACGCCGCCCTAGCGGTTCAATTTTGCGCCAAAGATAGCCTCCCGCTTTTTCTAAAAAGGTTAAAGTTTGCCACCACGCACCGATATATAATCCCAAGGCAATCATAAATAACCCTGATACCCACATAGCCACGATGCGGGGATTTTCTAATGGTAGCACTTGGGAAAATTGCGATCCTAAAAAACCCATTAATACGCCTGCAATGATATAACTGCTAATGCGCCCGATATTATAAGTCAGTAGATAAGGGATTAAACGTAAATAGGATTGACGCACATTGTCGGGTAAGCTCATTGTCAACAAGCCCACAATGCCGCCACACATGCCAATGCAATGTACAGAGCCCACTAGCCCTGCGATAAAAGCGGAAAATAAAGTTAATTCAGTTGTCATATATTTATGTTTGTCTGGGAACCAACGCTTTAGCTTTGGAATGATTTTGGAGTCCAACGCTTTAGCTTTGGAATAATTTTGGAGTCCAACGCTTTAGCTTTGGAATGATTTTGGAGTTCAACGCTTTAGCTTTGACGTTTTTGGAGTCCAACGCTTTCGCTTTGGAATGATTTTGGAGTCCAACGCTTTAGCTTTGACGTTTTTGGAGTCCAACGCTTTCGCTTTGGAATGATTTTGGAGTCCAACGCTTCAGCTTTGGCGTTTTTAGAGTCCAAAACCTAATGGCACTTACTTAAGGATTATTGACTGCTGTAGGTTGGGTTAGCGATAGCGTAACCCAACATTCTCCTGCGATTGTCGGGTTACGCTACGCTAACCCGATCTACATTTTGAAGCCAAATTCGCTTAAGTAAGTGCCATTAGTCCAAAACCTGAGTACAGCGGATTGACGGAATAAACGGATTCATCTATTAATTTTACTCTGATCACAATTATTCTAAACATCAATAGATTCTTAGGTTGGTATAGAAGTTCCCTGAACAGCTTTAGTTAATACCTCAGCTACCCACTGGTTGAGACTCTTTGAGTTGATTTCAGCGGCGGTTGCGACAGCGGCATGTACATCAGGAGAAATATTCAGTATTAAATTCCCAGAGTACGGCTTCTGGGGTTTCTGACTCGTCTTTTTGCAAATTTCTAAATAGTGAACAACGGCTTCTTGAAAAGCAGACTCCAGCTCATCAACGCTGGTACCATGAAATCCAACGAGGTCACGAATACCAGCCAGATGACCGACAAAAATACGATCTTCATTATCATACTCGACGCGGGCGATATAGCCCCGGTAAGTCATTGTATTCATGGCATTACTCCTGCTATTTCTAGGAATATTCTAGCGTCAAGCACCCGATACGGATTCATCTATTAATTTTACTATCGAAACGAGATTCGTAACAAATTTTCATGTCTCACCTTCTAACAACGTGAAAATTTTATCTTCACTCACAAAATCATTTTGCCTACCTTCTTTGATTGCATTAGCTAAAGCGGCTTCTTCTAATGCTTCCATGATTATCTCGTAAAATAAATAGGGCAGACACGCAGGTCTGCCCCTACCAAACCCCGCAATTGTAGGGGCGAACCTGTGTGTTCGCCCTGATCAGCGTAGGGACAAGTTAAGGGCAGACACGCAGGTATGCCCCTACCAAACCTCGCGATTGTAGGGGCGAACCTGTGTGTTCGCCCTGGCTTAACTTAAATCACCCAAAGCTGAAGCGTTGGACTCCAAAAACGCCCAAAGCTGAAGTGTTGGACTCCAATTGATAACGCCAAGTTTATACCAAATTACTCTCTATTTGGCTTTGGCGTATTCACAGTTGATGGCGGAAGTATTGGATAAACGATTGAAGGCTGTTCTCCCGTCAACGTTTTCAGGAATGCGACGATTTTCTGATTCTCATCGCCGGAAAGTTTTAGACCAAATTGATATTCTGCCATAATATCAACCGCTTCACTCAAATTCCAAGTGCTGGCATCGTGGAAATAGGGGGCTGTGAGTTCAATATTCCTCAACAGTGGCACCTTGAAGAAATATTTGTCTTTCTCTTCCTTGGTGACGTTATATCTGCCGAGGGTTTCAGTATCTTTATAAGGTTTGATAACCCCAAATTTCTGATACGAACCGCCACCAACACCGATACCATTATGGCAAGCGATACATCCTTTTGCTTTAAAAAGGGTGTAGCCAGCCTTTTCCTGTTCAGAAATCGCGCTGTCATCTCCTTGTAACCACTTATCAAATCTGGAATTTGGCGTGGTCAACGTTTCCTCAAATGCCGCAATCGCATCGGTGACTTGGTCAATACCGACTTTTTTAACACCATAAACCTTGTTAAACGAGTCTGTATATTCAGGTATTGATTGTAGCACGGTTATTGCTGCCTCATGGGTAGAAGCCATTTCGCCCGGATTTGCAATCGGTCCACCGGCTTGTTCCTTTAAATCCTTGGCGCGTCCATCCCAGAATTGGGCGAGATTAAATTTCGCATTGAGGACGGTAGGAGAGTTAATAGGGCCTAATTGCCATTTGTGACCGATGGAACTGGGTAAGTTGTCGGCACCGCCAGTTCCTAAATTATGGCAGGAATTACAGCTGATAAAGCCGGATTTTGATAACCGGGGATCAAAAAACAATTGCTTGCCCAGTTCAACCTTTGCTATGTTTAAATCAGCGTTTTTAGGAATGGGCTGTATAGGCTCATCGTTACGAGTTTCTTCAGTCGATACAACATGACTCGCTGCTAAAAGTATAGAGCCACTTATCAGCATAATCTTTGTGAACTTCATTTTTTTCACCCTCATAAATAAAACCTGACAGGTTTTAAAAACCTGTCAGGTTTATGTACTAAGTCATAAGTTATCGGATATCTTGAAGTTCTAAAGTTTTAGCTTTGGGAACACTCTCCAAAGCTGAAGCGTTGGACTCCAAAAACGCCCAAAGCTGAAGCGTTGGACTCCAAAAATGCCCAAAGCTGAAGCGTTGGACTCCAAAAATGCCCAAAGCTGAAGCGTTGGACTCCAGAACGACTTAAATTTAAGGCTTATCAGCCGATAAACCATAAATATAAGTTGCTAACAAGTGAACTTTGGATTCTCCCAAAAATTCACCGTGCGCGGGCATTCTACCTTGACGACCATTCGCAATGGTTTCTTTTATCGTCTCTGCTGAACCACCATAGAGCCAAATGTTATCAGTCAAGTTCGGCGCACCCAAGGCTTGCATCCCTTTACCATCCATGCCATGACAGGCAAAGCAGACTCGCTGGAAGGTTTTTTGACCTTCCTCAGCAGCCGTTTTGTCATATTCATTGACGCTCAGACTCAAGACGTATTGGACCACATTGTTGATATCCACATCTGTTGTCAAACCGTTTTGCATAGCGGTTGGCATCATGCCTTGACGACCACCCATAATCGTCATTTTAATCAGACTGGGATCACCGCCGTAAAGCCAATCATCATCGCGCAAGTTAGGATAGCCTTTCACGCCACCCGCATCTGAGCCATGACAAACCGTGCAGTAAGTCATATATAAACGATGACCTAATTTGACGGCATCTGGATTTTGAGCTAAATCCGGGATGGCCTCTTTACTATACTTGGCATAAATGGGTCCGTAACGGTTTTCAGCAGCTTCCATTTCTTGTTCATACTGCTTCACTTCACTCCAACCCAAAATGCCCGCGAATGAGCCTAACCCCGGATAGAGTATCAAATAGACGACACTAACCCACAAGCAGATGTAAAACAGATTTAACCACCAGCGAGGTAGGGGATTATTATATTCCTCCAGGGTTTCATCCCAAACATGCCCCATCGTTTCGACATTTCCATCTTCTTTTGGTTTACCCGTGTCACCACCTAACCACCAGATCAGGGCAAAACAGGCTATAATACCGCCAACCGTTGGGACAATAATAAACCATTCCCAAAATTGACTGGTAAAAACACTACTATCAAACATAATGCTTCTCCTTAATTGTTGCTTCGACTGAATCATCGTCATCTATGAGTAGGCGAGCCGTTTCATCAAATTCTGATTTGCGTTTACGGCTATATGCCCACACCACAATACCTGTAAAGACGACCATGACCATAATAGTCCATACGGACTGAAATATGGCAAAAAGGTCCACAATTTACCTCACTGTTTTTATGGCAGTACCTAAGTTTTGCAGATGAGCAATGAGGGCATCCATCTCAGTTTTACCTTCCACTGCTTTCGGGGCGTTGGCAATATCCTCATCGCTATAAGGATGACCAAACCAGTCTTTCAATACCTGCATTTTATGTTTAACTTCTTCGCCATCAATCATGTTTTCTGCCAATGAAGGATAGCCTGGCATCACAGATTCTGGCACAACATCGCGTGGGTTTATTAAATGGGCAAAATGCCATTCGTCACTATAACGCCCACCAACACGGTGTAAGTCGGGTCCTGTTCGTTTAGAACCCCATTGGAATGGACGATCATAAACAAATTCACCTGCCACAGAATAATGTCCATAGCGTTCTGTTTCAGCCCTAAAAGGGCGAATCATTTGTGAATGACATACCATACAAGATTCACGAATATAAATATCGCGTCCCGCCAATTGTAGTGCTGGATAAGGTTTAATTCCCTCTACCGGCGTTATCATGGCGTTCATAAAAAATAGCGGCACGACTTCGACTAATACGCCGATACTAACCACTATCGTCATCAGGATAATCAGAAGACCAACGTTAGTCTCAATTTTTTCATGTGGATTAGCCATTTTTTTCTCTCTCCTTAATGTGCTAAAGCTGGGGCAACAACAGCATCGTTCACTTCAGTTACCTGAGAACTGGTCACTGTTTTGAAGATGTTATAAGCCATAATCAGCATTCCAGTCAGGAAGAAGATACCCCCTACCCAACGGGTGAGATAATAAGGGTGCATGGCTTGCACTGATTCCACAAAGCTATAAGTCAAAGTACCATCTGCATTAACAGCACGCCACATCAGCCCTTGCATAATACCTGATACCCACATTGCGGTAATATAGAGTACGACACCAATGGTTGACACCCAGAAATGCGCTTCAACCAGTTTAAGACTGTACAGTTTACGACCAAATATACGTGGAATCATATAGTACATACTACCCATTGTGATCATAGCTACCCAGCCAAGTGCACCAGAATGCACATGTCCAATTGTCCAATCGGTGTAATGTGATAAAGCGTTCACCGTTCTTATTGCCATCAATGGCCCTTCAAAAGTGGACATGCCATAGAAGGAAATTGCGACAATCATAAAACGCAAAATGGGATCAGTACGCAATTTTTCCCATGCGCCTGATAGGGTCATTATGCCATTAATCATGCCACCCCAAGAGGGTGCAAATAAAATAATAGACATGACCATGCCTAAAGTTTGCGTCCAGTCAGGTAGGGCAGTGTAATGTAAATGATGAGGTCCAGCCCAAATATAGGTGAAAATCAAAGCCCAAAAGTGAACGATTGATAAGCGATAGGAATAAACGGGTCGCTCTGCTTGCTTAGGTACAAAATAGTACATCATACCTAGAAAGCCTGTGGTTAAGAAAAAGCCGACTGCATTATGACCATACCACCATTGCACCATCGCATCTTGTACCCCAGCATAAGCGGAATACGATTTCCACATTGAAACGGGGACTTCAAGGTTATTGAAAATGTGCAGCAAGGCAATTGTGACGACAAATGAGCCATAAAACCAATTCGCCACATAAATATGTGAGACTTTTCGTTTAGCAATTGTGCCAAAGAATACGATGGCATAAGCAATCCACACCACTGCAAGAAGTATATCAATAGGCCATTCTAATTCAGCATATTCTTTAGTGGTTGTTATACCCAGTGGAAATGTAATCACTGCTAAAACGATAACCACTTGCCAGCCCCAAAACGTAAAAGCCGCTAATTTGTCAGAGATTAAACGCACATGACAAGTGCGCTGTACGACATAATAGGAGGTACCAATTAAAGCCGATCCGCCAAAGGCAAAAATCACGGCGTTAGTATGTAAAGGCCGTAAACGACCAAAGGTAAAGTAAGGTACATCAAGGATGTTATTAAGCTCAGGCCAAACCAGTAAGGCAGCGATATATACACCCACCGCCATACCGACTACACCCCAAACAATGGTCATAATGGCAAATTGCCTAATAACCTTATAATTGTAGGTGTTTTGACCTGCTGTAGAGGTCACTTTTTCCGTCATAACGTTTATTTCTCCTAAATTAAAAAAAAGAAGAAAATATTATTTCATATAAATTAAAATAAGTCAACATTAAAACATTAAAATAAGCAATTCTTGTTTGGAGTTTATATAATTTAAAAATCGTTTTAAATCAATTATTTAAAGATTATGCAAATTTTATACCTTATCTATTTTATATGCTTAAAAATACCTAAAATAAGGCATTTAATTCTTTATCATTATAGTATGGTATATAGTTTGCGATATAAACTGATTTAGTAACTACTCAGAGGTTAGCCTTGAAATCAATTTCA
>JAGLHR010000223.1 GCA_023143415.1 Thiomargarita sp.
TTGTATTTCACCAAAACGAAAAACGCTATATCAGTTATAATTAGTCTGTCTAGTAAATAATGATATATTAATGAATATAAAGATGCAATGCCCTAATAACCAAGAAACGGATTAAAGGATTTTCAGGATAAAAAAATAACGACAAGGATTGTATAGGGATTGGTTAGTCGGTATTATTTTGGTTTAATCCTTTTTTATATATAACAGAAAAAAACGAAACCATCGTTAAATATTCGGTATTAGAAGAAAGTCAACAACTGTTTGCCTCTAAATATAAGATGTTTTAGTTTTTTTTCAAAAAACTAAAACCTCGAAAATGAAATCATATCGACGACTAGACCTGACAGGTCTGATTCAACATGATCGACGACTAGACCTGACAGGTTTTGGAAACCTGTCAGGTCTGATTCAACATGATCGACGACTAGACCTGACAGGTTTTGGAAACCTGTCAGGTCTGATTCAACATTAGACTTGTCAATTAATAAGCTAAGTTATTGATTTATATCGTTTTAATGTATAGTATTTTCAAGGATTTACGCTTATTAAGGGACAAGTCTAATAGCTTGGATAGGTGCTTTAGCGATATTTTTTTATATTGTGACAGTAGCATTAACACGAGTCATTAATCCTTTAGCGTGGTTGGTGATTCCGTAGAAACCCAATTTTTCTAAAGAAAAATCTATGAATAAAATTTTAGTCACAGGTGCAGCCGGTTTTATCGGTATGCACCTTTCAAAATGCCTCTTAGAGCGGGGCGATGAAGTTGTTGGGCTTGATAATCTCAATAATTATTATGATGTTAGGCTAAAACAGGCGCGTTTATCTCAATTAGAAGGGAATAAAAACTTTCGTTTTGTTAAATTGGATTTGGCTAATAGGGCAGACATAGCTGAACTTTTTGCGCGTGAAAAATTTAATCGTGTTGTCAATTTAGCCGCTCAAGCCGGTGTGCGCTATTCCATTGAAAATCCTCATGCTTATGTCGATAGCAATCTGGTTGGATTCGTTAACCTACTTGAAGGTTGTCGCCATCATCAGATCGAACATTTTGTTTTTGCTTCTTCTAGCTCCGTGTATGGACTGAATAGTAAAATGCCCTTTTCTGTTCACCATAATGTTGATCATCCCATTTCACTTTACGCTGCGACAAAAAAGGCGAATGAGTTAATGGCACATACCTACGCACATCTTTATGCCCTTCCCACCACCGGGCTACGTTTTTTCACGGTATATGGTCCCTGGGGACGACCTGATATGGCGTATTTTAAGTTTGCTAAAGCCATTCTTAAAGATCGCCCTATTGATGTTTACAATCATGGACGAATGCAACGCGACTTCACTTATATTGATGATATTGTTAAAGGCGTTGTCAGTATTTTGGATAAAATCCCTGAGCCTAATATCGCATGGTCAAGTGATGCACCCGATCCGAGTAGTAGTATTGCGCCCTATCAGATTTATAACATCGGCAATAATAACCCCATTGAACTCATGGTTTTTATTGAAACGCTTGAAAAGGCATTGGGCAAAAAGGCAAAAAAGCATAAGTTACCTATGCAAGCAGGCGATGTGCCTGCCACGTATGCAGATGTGGATAATTTGAAGAGGGCGATTGGTTTTAAACCAACGACTTCACTTTCAGTGGGAATAGGGCGTTTTGTTGAATGGATGATGAATGAATACAAGGAATGATCTGGATAAACGAATTTGAGCCAACTCAGTGAAAAATGATATTATTTTTCGTCACTGTAGAATCATTGTAACTACTCAGGGCAACCAGAAAGGATTCGAGGTTTTCAAAAAACGAAAACCTCGAATGCAGCCTACAACAATATTCGTAACTACTCAGGGCAACCATAAAGGATTGCCCCTACAACAATATTCTGATGAAGACGAAAATATTCTGATGTAGGGGCAATCCCTTGTGGTTGCCTGATGTAGGGGCAATCCCTTGTGGTTGCCCTGTTACATTAATTTTTTAATTCACACTAGATTGCTTTTTCCCCATTGTTCTACCTTGCGGCTTGTGATGAGCGGGGGGTTGGTTATAGCGACCACTGCCACCACCTTTGCGTTTAGGAGCACTATAATACTTTTTGGGCTGTGATGAGCCTTTGCCACGAGATTTACGCTTTTGTTGGTGGCGAGAGCGTAGTTTGCGCGTTGGTTCAAGGCCAGGAATGATATGTTGATCGACTTTTTGACCTGTATAGCGTTCAATTCGTTCTAAATGAATCGCATCCTCTGGCAACACAAAGGAAATAGCTGTCCCTGTTGCACCTGCACGTCCCGTGCGCCCAATACGGTGTACATAATCTTCGGCAAAGCGGGGAATATCAAAATTGATAACGTGACTAATAGTCGTCACATCAAGCCCCCGTGCGGCGACATCAGTCGCAACCAATAAGCGCAATTTGCCCCGACGCATATTCATCAAAGTTCGATTGCGTGCGCCCTGCTTCATATCACCATGTAAAGCGGCGGCAGAATGTCCTTGGGCGATCAATTCCTGAGCAAGTATATCAGCACCGATTTTGGTTGCTGAGAAAATGAGTGCTTGCGTCAAGTTGTCATCATCTAGTAAATGATGCAAAATGCGGTTTTTATGATCAATATTGTCCGCCAGATGTAAACGTTGTTCAATATTCTGTTGTGTCGGCTCTGTTTCAATTTGGATGCGTTCAGGTTCATTGAGTAAGCGACGCGCCAGCGTAGATAACCGGTTATCCCAAGTTGCTGTAAATAATAAAGTTTGACGGTCAGTCTGTGTCATCTCGGCAATTTGATTGACTTCATCAACAAATCCCATGTCCAACATACGATCCGCTTCATCAAGAATCAACATGTTGACGTTGGATAAATCAATGCGGCGACTCTTAATATGATCAATTAAGCGACCAGGCGTTGCCACTACGATGTCAACTGGGCGTGATAAACTTTTGAGTTGTGGTCTATAAGGCATCCCCCCTACCAGGATCAGACTAGAAAGACGAAGATTTTTACCATAGTTACGAATCGCTTGATTGACTTGATTGGCTAATTCTCGCGTGGGCGTTAATATCAAGATTGACGGTTTACCAGACTGTTTTTTAAAGCCGCGTTGTTTCGTGAGAGACTGCAAAGCAGGCAATACAAAAGCAGCCGTTTTCCCTGTTCCTGTATTGGCAGAGGCAATCAAATCGCGGCCAGCGAGTACTTTTGGAATGGCTTCAGATTGAATGGGCGTGGGTGTGGTATAGCCACACTGTTGCACGGCTTTAAGAATTCCATGCTGTAAGTCAAAATCTTTGAAAGACACAAATGTTCCTCTGAAAATAAATAACGCGCAAGCCGCCACGCTCAATATGAGGCTATTTAAGACAGGTAACGGCTGGCGCTGGTATAGCGAATATTAAGATTCGCATTATCAAATGTCGCCAACCATTATAGTTGTGTTCTAAGCTAAAGTTTTTTGAAAACAAGCCTCGAATCAAGGCTAAAGTTTTTTTGAAAAATTTTAGTCTCGAATGGTGAATAATTAATTATTAATAGGGAATAAAAATTCCCGTCCTCTTTAAAAACTAACAATTAATAATTAACAATTAGTATATCTGTTGGCAACTTACTAATGCGAATTAAGAGACAAAGCATTTTCAAAATGGATTTCAACTCTTAACTCGCATTACTATTTTAGTAATATGGGGTCAATCATAGTATTATTCAAACTCACGCCCCAATGCAAATGTGGCCCTGTGGCACGTCCTGTCTTGCCTACCCTTCCAATAATTTGTCTTTTTTCAACGATTTCTCCAGGGGAAACGAGAATTTTATTCATGTGACCATATAGTGTAACTACGCCCTGACCATGATCAATAAACACCGTTTTTCCTGTGAAAAAATAATGCCCCGTGTTGATGACTTTACCTGCCGCCGCTGCGATAATAGGTGTGCCTTGGCGTGCGGCAATATCTAAACCTTTATGTGGATTACGGCGTTGCCCATTGAAATAGCGGTTCAGACCAAATGGACTACTAAAACGCCCTTGTACTGGCAGTATTAAGGGCAGTGGCGATGTTGACGTTGTTTTCCAGGGGGTTGCTAAGGCGGCTTTAATTTCTAGGTATTCACGTTCAATACGTTGTAAATCTCGACGATTAGGATTAACTTTACGTTTATTTTTAATCCGCAAACGTTGCGTTTTATACTTTTTGTGCTTAACCCTAAACGAATAACGTTCCCCTGTTTCTTGATCAATAACGCTATGCTGCCCCAGTTTGGCATCCAAGGGGACACCGACTATGGCTACCCAGCCATGTCCATGACGCAATACCACTGCCCTGTGTTTTTGATACATTATTTTGGGCGATGTGTCACTTTGGGAAGACAATGTTATCCAAGCAATGCCACCTGGCACGGTTGATATATTGCGTAGTGAAAGGAGGGAGGTGGGTAGCCATGCCACTGGTGGGGGTATTGGCGTAAATTGTCGCTTATCAATTGTCGCAACCATTGGCGAAGGCTCGGCTATTGGCGAAGGCACGGCTACTGGTGGCTGAGGTTTGACTGGAAAAGATTCGGCTGGTATTTGTCGTTCGTCAATTCTCGTTACTTTTTCCTGGCGTTCTATAATAGGCACGCTGCTTGGCTGAGGGGGAGTCATTGGTGCTATTGCACAAGAGACGCAGGTTAATGCACCAACGCCGATTATTAAAAATTTTTTTGGCATATTGAGTAAAACCTATTATTCAATTAATAACTACAAGGATTAGTTATAATGCGAATTAAGAGTTAAAATAGGAGTCCAACGCTTCAGCTTTGGGCGGACGACTGACAAAGCTAAAACCTCGAACTCCATTTTCAAAAAAAATTCAACTCTTAATTCGCATTTATAATAAATTATGGATAAAAAAACATTATAAATCAAATAGTTAATAACATAATTCATCAAATTGAAATTATGATTTTTGGGCAATTAATAATGCCTCATCACGAAAACCTTCTGTTATCTCTCCAATATAACCTTCTTCACGATAAACGACTATTTGCAAATCGCTAAATAAACGCAATAACTCATTATCTTTTAAACGAAAATCAGGATTTTTCGGACCACAATTGCTAACGCAAGTGCGCGTAAATGTTTGATAAAACAGTAAACCTTTTGGTTTCAATGCTTGTATCAAAGTCGGTGCTAAATTCCTGTATAAAAAATGACACACGACAATGACATCAAAAGTGGCGGGAGAAGGCGGCTCAATAAGTACATCGCGGATTTGAGTATGAATTTGCACTTGTTGGGTTTCAGCATCACGTTGTAAACGCTCAAGCGCAGTTTGTGCATAATCCCACGCATGAGTCTCTAAACCGTGACGGGCAAGTAGCAAAGCATTCGCTCCTAAACCACAGGCTAAGTCCAATGCGGTGCCGTTGGCGGGTAATAAATGCGTGTAAGCCGCGACGACATGACAGGGCGATGGCATATCTGTTGTTGTTTGATAACGATTATTCCATTTTATACTGCTCATGTTTTTCATCCTACAAATCTGATCGAGGCTTACAGTTTTTTGAAGAAAAACTGTAAGCCTCGATCACTGTTCACTAAAGTGACTCATTCCAGTCTTTATCAACCATCTTCCAATTTCGTGCCCAGTAAATGAAAATGGTGTCAATAAGTGCAATAATGATTTTGATGATATATTTACTGAAGGCTAATTCAATCCCCTTCCATAAACCGACAATAGGGCCCCACACAATCGTCGAATATAACAGGGTATCAAGCGCCTGAGAGGTAATCGTTGATCCATTATTTCTTAGCCAGAGATGTTTTCCTTGTGTTTTTTCTTTGATGTAATGAAATATCCAAACGTCAAGACTTTGTGTGATCAAATAGGCAAAAAGGGAACCAAAAACAAAAAGGGGAGCAAAGTTAAATAGAGTACTTATCGCTTCATGAACCTCTTTAGCATGTTTTGTTTCAGATGGCAAAAACAGTAAGCTAATATAAATCATAATAACCATAATCACACTGGCTGCAAAACCTAATAATACTGCACGTTGTCCTTCTCTTTTGCCATATTTTTCACTTAATAAATCAGTGGCAAAATAGATACCTGAATATAATATAACGCCTAAACTGGTTTCCATGCCAAAAATGACTATTAATTTAGGACCTTGAAAATTACTTAACATAATATTGAGTATCACAACAGTATATAATCCCATTTTACCAAAAAACCTATAAAGTAGTAGCGTGATGGATAAATCAATTACAACCGTTAATAACCACAATAAATCTTGATTCGCTGAAAAAAAATGATCAATATATAGGGGCATGTTTTTTTAGTCCAATCGTTTGAGAATGAGAGATGATTTTAGATGATTCCTCTAAAATAAAACCTTGCAAAAATTGTAACTACTCAGCCGTTCGCCTTGAAATCAATTTCAAGGCTAAAAGACAAAGCAGGCTCAGCTAAACCTTCTAATTATAGTCGGTTTTAACAGACTATTCGAGGTTTGAGTTTTTCTTTAAAAAACTCAAGTCGAGGCGAAAGTTTTTTCTTTAAAAAAACTTTCGCCTCGACTCTAGGTTCAAGTTTTTTTACCGAAAAAACTTGAACCTAGAATCGAATGCTTTCAGCCTTGAAATTGATTTCAAGACTGAGTACCAAAAATTAATGTTTTTTTTAATTAAAAAATAAATTTCGAGTTTTTTAAACCTCGAAAACGATTATTGCAAACTTTTGAGGTTTTGAAAAACAGGGGGTTAAACATGAAAAAATGACGTTCTTATTATATCATTGCAAAATATTTTCTTATATAGAAACCTTGAAACTGTCCATGATACCCTTATATAAATGCCTGTTTAATTAATATGCAAAGGTGAATCCTTAATGACTGTTGAAGCACATAAAGAAACCCTTGGTTTTCAAACTGAAATCAAGCAATTACTTGATTTAATGATACATTCCTTGTATAGCAACAAGGAAATTTTTCTGCGCGAGTTAATTTCTAATGGCTCAGATGCGGCTGATAAACTGCGTTTTAATGCCTTAAAAGATGATGCGCTGTATGAAGGCGATGCCGAACTCAAAATTTGGATCAATGTCGATAAAGATGCAAGAACTATCTCAGTACGCGATAATGGTTTTGGTATGTCGCGTGAGGAAGTCATAGATAACATTGGCACGATTGCCAAATCAGGTACACAAGCCTTTTTTAAATCTTTGACGGGCGATAACGCTCAAGATACCCAATTAATTGGACAATTTGGAGTTGGGTTTTATTCATCATTTATCGTTGCCGACAAAGTAACATTGTTGACACGTCGTGCAGGATTAGAAACCTCGCATGGGGTAAAATGGGAATCCAGCGGGGATGGCGACTTTAGCATCGAAACGCTTGAACGCGAACAGCATGGCACGGAAGTGATTTTGCATTTGAAGTCCGATGCAGATGAATTTTTATCGGATTATCGTTTACATAGCATCATCAAAAAATATTCTGATCATATCACCTTACCCATCATCATACCCAAGGTGACAACTGATGAGGAAAAAGATGAAACCACCATTGAAGAAGAGGTGGTTAATACTGCGAAGGCTCTATGGACGCTGGCAAAATCGGAAATCACTGACGAAGAATATACCGAATTTTACAAACAGGTTGCTCATGATTTTGAAGCACCATTGGCTCACCTTCACAACAAAGTCGAAGGCAAAAACGAATATACCACATTGTTGTTTATTCCAGCCCGTGCGCCCTTTGATTTATGGGATCGCACCAATCATCGTGGCGTAAAATTGTACGTGCGGCGCATTTTTATCATGGATGATAATGATAAACTGCTACCCCCTTATTTACGCTTTATTCGCGGCATCATTGATAGCAACGACTTACCGCTCAATATTTCGCGGGAAATATTGCAGCACAATAAGCAAATCGACGCTATCCGCGAAGGCACGGTGAAAAAAATCCTGTCTGCGCTGGAAAACATGGCGAAAAATGAGCCTGAGAAATATGCCACTTTCTGGAAAGAATTTGGCAAAGTGTTTAAAGAAGGCGTTGTTGATGATCATAACAATAAGCCGCGCATTGCCAAACTGTTGCGTTTTTCAACAACGCATGATGATAATCCCGCACCTGTCATCACGTTGGAAGATTATGTTGGACGCATGAAAGAGGGGCAGAAAAAGATTTATTACATCACAGCCGATAGTTTTTTAGCAGCGAAAAACAGCCCGCACCTAGAAATTTTCCGCAATAAAGGGATTGAAGTCTTGTTGCTCACTGACCAAATTGATGAATGGGTGAGCACACAACTGACTGAATTTGATGGCAAATCGTTGCAATCGATCACTAAAGGTGACTTGGACTTAGGCGACTTGGAAGATGAGGAAGAGAAAAAAGAGGCTGAAAAAGCCACAGATGCCTTAAAGCCATTATTGGATCGCGTCAAGACCGCATTAGGTGAAAAGGTAAAAGATGTGCGAATCACGCACCGTTTGACCACATCGCCAGCCTGTTTAGTCGCCGATGAACAAGCGATGGATGCCAGTTTAGAACGCATGCTCAAATCGGCAGGACAAACGATCCCTGGTAGTAATCCCATAATGGAAATCAATCCACAGCATCCAATTGTGGAAGCCCTCAAAGAGGAAAAGGATGAAACACGTTTTCAAGATTGGGCGTTTATTTTATTTGAGCAAGCCTTACTCAGTGAAGGGGGACAGTTGGACGATCCAGCAGCGTTTGTCAAACGTTTAAATGAAATGTTCATCTCAATGGGCAATTTATCCACCTCTCCAATTATTACTTTAAATTAATGAGTTGAAATGTTGGAGTCCAACGCTAATGTTGGAGTTCAACGCTTTAGCTTTGGGTGTTTTTTTTCCGTCCAAAGCTGAAGCTTTGAGCGTTTTTTGGAGTCCAAACCTTTAG
>JAGLHR010000224.1 GCA_023143415.1 Thiomargarita sp.
GATGTTTAAGAAATCCGATTTTTTGTTCTGAATCAGAATTTCTAAGTTTGAATAGAATAGCTTTGCGTAACATCAGTTAATAACTAACTGATAACGAAACAACTGATGAAGAAAATAATTTTTCTACTGTTAATTATTCCTATCCAACTCTATGCTGTGGATAAAAATCCCATAGAATTTGCTAATGTTGAACAAGAAGAACGCTTTTCAAATCTCATTAATGAATTGCGTTGCGTTGTTTGTCAAAATCAATCCGTTGCCGATTCCAATGCGGAATTAGCCCAAGATGTGCGCGATTTAGTTCGCAATAAAATTCTTGAAGGTCAAACTGACCTACAGATCACCGATTTTTTGGTAGATCGTTATGGTGATTTTGTCTTATATAATCCGCCGCTCAAATCGAAAACTTATGTGTTATGGTTCGGGCCCTTGGTATTAGTGCTGCTGGCATTTATTGTGTTCATCTATATTATTCGCAGCCACGCACAATCTACCCCATCCACTTTAACAGATAAAGAACGCAATATCATTAAGCAAGTACTTATGCGTTCTCGATAAAAAACATGCACAGTTGCTTCAAACCTGACCGGTTTTTTAAACCGGTCAGGTTTAGTTATCAATTTGATGCACATTCCTAAAGGAAAAAACATGCTCACATTCGGAATAATCGTCGCCATACTCACCATACTCGCCATCGCCTTTGTCGTGCCATCACTCTGGAGTCGGAAAGAAAAATCGGGAGCGGCTGAGAAAGATAATAATAGTATTAATGTCGCCATTTACAAAGAACGGATGGCGGAGTTAGCACAAGAAAACTTGACACCTGAACAACAGATACAGGCTCAACAAGAGTTGGATAAAACCCTTGTGCAAGATTTAGAGGAAAAGACAAAACCTATCACACAACCTCGCGCCCGTTGGGCGAGTGTCATCGTGGCGATTGCTATTCCAGCCCTCGCAATTGGGTGGTATTGGAAACTGGGATCATGGCATCTACTCATGCCAGCACCTCCTGAACCCCAAGTTGCTCATCAACAAAATGGTACAGCACCTGACGTTGATGAAATGGTCAACAATTTAGTTGCTCGTCTGCAAGAAAATCCTGATAATGAAGAAGGCTGGCGGATGTTAGTCCGCTCATATACTTATCTTGAACGCTATGCTGAAGCAGTGCAAGCTTATAGCAAATTACTACCTTTGGTTAATGAAAAAGACCCACAATTACTCAGTGATTATGCACAAGCAATCGTTTTGTCAAATGAAGGGCAATTTACTGAAAGATCCATCATCTTACTCAAATCAGCTTTAGAAATAAAGCCTGATTATCAACAAGCCCTCTGGTTATTAGGTTTAAGCCTTTACCAGAAAAAGGATTACAAAGCGGCTATTGACTCTTGGCAACGACTTCTCCAACAAGCCCCGCCGCCAAAAGTGAAAGCAATGTTAGAAAAGCGTATAGCTAAAGCCCGTCATCAACAGGAACAAAGTAAATTAATGATGAATGGTGAATGATGAATGGTTTTCGAGGTTTGAGTTTTTCTTCAAAAAACTCAAACCTCGAAATGATGAATGATGAATGGTGAATTATCATTCATCATTCGTAACTACTCAGCCTTGAAATGCGAATGGAGTACAACGCTTTAGCTTTGTTGTTTGGAGTACAACGCTTTAGCTTTGTTGTTTGGAGTACAACGCTTAATAAGACTGAGTAGTTACCATCATTCATCATTAATTCATCATTAATTGTCACTACTCAGGGCAACCATAAAGGAT
>JAGLHR010000225.1 GCA_023143415.1 Thiomargarita sp.
GCATCTAAATAGACATGCAATAGGTTGTCGAAATCCTTCACGTTTTGGCTTGCAAAAGGATAAGCAGTCCAATCGCTACTGGTGAACGCATTCATAAACGTGTTCAAAGAACGGCGCGTCATCATAAAAAACGGATCACGCACGGGATAGCGTTGACTACCACATAAACTGGTATGTTCAAGGATATGCGCTACGCCTGTTGAATCTTCTGGCACGGTTAAAAACGCGACTAAAAACACGTTATTATTATCATCAGCGGATAAATGGAGATGCTGCGCCCCTGTCACGTTGTGGCGATATTCCTCAACATCAATATTTAAACTCGGAATTCGCGTTTCACGAATGAGGGTAAAATCTGGATGAGCCATGTAATGTCCTTAATTTTAATGGTTTCGATTCGAGGCTAAAGTTTTTTCTTTAAAAAAACTTTAGCCTCGAATTGAGTTTTTTTTCAAAAAACTCAAACCTCGAATGGTTAATGGTGAATGGTTAATGGTTAATGCGAATAAAGAAATCCGATTTTTGAAAAAAATCGGATTTCTATATTAATCGCAAAGCTCGAAAGGATTAAGATGTTAAAAATTAACTTTCGCGAGAGAAGAAACTATTTAGGATAAAAACTTTCCAGCATAATTTGTTCGATCTGGTAAGGGCATCCCTTTGGGAATGTCTTTTGTGGCAAGTTTGTTTCTTTTTCTGCCTTTAAAACGGCTTTGCTATATGCTTTGCTTAGTTTGGCTGATAATTGAGATTTCAAACTCGGGTTGTCTTCGAGCAAATCTTGAATTTCTCTACGTTGTTCTATTATAGTTAATTCCCAACTACGTGAACGAATACCAGGTTGGTATTGCCACTTGAGTAAGTGCATTAATAATATCGCCAAGCGATTAATTAATTCTCTTTGTTCACTTGCTCCCATTTTTTCTAACTCCAATGCCACAGCTTGCATATCAACATCTACATAACGCCCTATCCGCAGAGCATGGGCAGTTTCCATTGCCCAACGATAAAAATCAATTTCTGGCAAATTCATGTTGTTTGAATGGTTTCGAGGTTTCCGTTTTTTGAAAACGGAAACCTCGAATGGTGAATTATGAATGGTTTCGAGGTTTCCGTTTTTTGAAAAACGGAAACCTCGAATGGTAACCATTAAGAAGTGGTTTTGGCATCTTTAACATACAAGTACCAATAAATGCCTCCGACAAGTACAGCACCACTCACAATATTTCCGAGCGTCACAGGCATCAGATTACCAATCAAAAAACTGTGCATATTCAATGAGTTGAGGTCCCAAGTCGGATGATTAGACATAACCACATTAGCGATGGTTGGATCCAATTTAGCAACAAGCCCTGCTGGAATAATAAACATATTGGCGATACAATGCTCAAAACCGCTTGCGATAAACGCCATGACAGGGAACCAAGCACCCACAATTTTTCCCATCGTATCCTGCCCAGCGGCGACAATAACTACCGCGAGACAAACCAGCCAGTTACATCCAATCCCTCTGCTAAATGCCTCCCAAAAGGTGAGATGGGTTTTTTTATAGGCGATGGCGACTGCCTGGGCACCAATTTGACCACCATGTCCATCCCAAATACTGCTGCTGTACATCATCCAGACTAAAAACAATCCGCCGAGAAAATTACCCAGCCAGACAATAGTCCAGTTATTAATTACTTGGTGTGTTCTCAAATCGCCATTTAACCAGCCCATGGAAAGGAGACAATTACCTGTAAATAGATCAGAGCCAGCAACAAGAACAAGAACAAGGGCAATACCAAACACTGAACCCCCGATAAAACTACTGAATCCAACACCAAAATACCCCGCCATATCGTGGGTAACAGTAGTCATTAATTGGGCAGCAAAAGCAATATAAGCGCCCGCCAGAAAAGATGAGACAATAATCTTGGAAACTGGCATTTTGACTTTAGCGTTGCCAATCACAATAAATGATTGTGCCGTTTCAGCCGGCGTAAGAAAATTTTTCGCCATTATTTAATAACCCTTTTTTAAAAGTTGAAAATGTCAAATATAAGTTAAAATATTTATCTTATGGGTAGTGGCTCAAAGTGATTTTTTTGAAAAAAAACCTGAGATAAAAAAACCTGTCAGGTTTAGATAGAAGAAAAAAACCTGAGATAGAAAAAAACCTGACAGGTTTCAAAAACCTGTCAGGTTTATAGCAACTACCATTTTATGCTAAGAAGTCTAAAAATTTTTTGAAAAACTAAAACCTTCTAATTCTACTAAAAAAACATTTAATTTGTCAATAGATATTCAATGAGTTGATAGCGGCTCATAATAGCCAACTCGCAAAGTCTTTGGTAAATTCGCTGAATAAGCCAACTGGATCATCTGTTTTTGCCATCAAATTTCCTTAATTAGTAAGTATTTGGAGTCCAACGCTTTGGATTTTGGAGTCCAACGCTTCAGCT
>JAGLHR010000226.1 GCA_023143415.1 Thiomargarita sp.
TGAATAGCCACCGATGAAATCGGTGGAACTTGGAAGCACATTGCGTCACATCAGTTATAGCGTTTCCCGATTGAGACGAAAATGCGCTGACAAAGTAAGTATTCGAGGTTTGAGTTTTTTGAAAAGAAAACCTCGAAAACCATTCATCATTAGGATTCTCACTTTTGAACTAAATTGAAAGTTAACGATTTCAAATCCTCCTTAAATTCTTCGCCATATTCTTCGATATTATCATGATCAGCATCATAAATCCAATTGACGATGATCTTCTTGTCAAATTTCTCCACTTCTTCTTCCAAGCGTTCAAAAATATCTAACAACAGTTTTGATGAGCTGCTATTAAAATAATTCAGTTCGATATTGATGGTAAAAACTTGATTTTTTAATTCTCCCAAATATTCTTCTAGCCAAGTAAATACAGAGGAGAAAAATTCGGTAATGTTTTCTGGGTAAGAATCTCCTTTAATCTCAAGAATATTATTCTCAGCATTAAAGGTAACTTCTGGTGTGCATTTAGTCGCTTCGATTTTCAGACTATCCATGAATTTTTCTCCTAAATCTCTGTTTTCAAAGTGAAAAATGAGTTATTTTCATTGATAGTTTGAAAATCAAATTCAATCGGTTTAACGGCTTTTCTTGCTAATTCAATAAAACCTAAACCCGCCCCTTGACTGTTTTCGCTTTTCTCTTGACGGCGTTGCTCTTTGTAATAGCGTTTGAGTTCTTCTTTGCTCATGTTTTGCAGGAGAATTAATTTTTCACGAAGTTGATCGACGATTTCATTTTCGACCATATTTCCACATAAGACGTAGTAATGATCGCTTTCATAACCAACGACGATGATACCGCTACTGAGACTTAATAATTCGGCTTCTTCACTTTGTTCCGTTTGAGATGACTGACATTTTTCGGCGGAATAATGAATAATGTTTTGTGTCTGTTCCACAAACATGGAAAACAGTTTGAGAATAGTTGAAGAACTGGCTTCTTCGAGTTTCATTTTATGTTTTAAAGTGCTACCGATTTCCACTAGAAGGTCTTGTGAAAGCGGTCCACTGAAACAAAAAAAGATGCCTCGTTCATTGAGTTCTTTTTTGAAGTTATAGAGATTATCTAGCATATTTTTATCCAATAACGCGAATTAAGAGTTGAAATTTGTTCAAAAATGGAGTACAACGCTTTAGCTTTGTCTAAAAATGGAGTACAACGCTTTAGCTTTGTCTAAAAATGGAGTACAACGCTTTAGCTTTGTCTAAAAATGGAGTACAACGCTTTAGCTTTGTCAGTCCAAAAAACAAAAAACGCCCAAAGCTGAAGCGTTTTCGAGGTTTAAGTTTTTTGAAGAAAAACTTAAACCTCGAACTCCTATTTTAACTCTTAATTCGCATCAATAACGAACAGACTATAACTTAATATATACTTTGAACGGCTAAGAATTGAACTTTTAATTTTTTCTGAAGCGACAGACCTGACAGGTTTCCAAAACCTGTCAGGTCTAAAACTTAACCGTTAGCGGAATAAACGGACTGCTATTCTGCCTCAATGGTACGAATGACTTTCAATATATCTGGAGTGAATTGAATAGGATTAGTATTGGGCATTTCTTGTAATTCCACTCGCAATACCATTACATTGCCCAGTTCATCTTTGAAGTCCAGTAACGGAATTTTTACTCGACCTTGTTGGGTTATTGTTCCCAACTCATCCATTTTAGGCAAAGTGTAAGTCGCATGAGGTGATGGACACACTTCATAAGTTTCTGGTGCGGTTTGTTGACTAAACCAGCCTACGGGTACGTCACAGGGCGTAGAAAAACTCGCCCAACGATTGGTTAGCGGATTTTGTGCATAAGTGAAAGTAAAAGGGCAGTCTTCCTGTGCTGGTGGAGCAGTTGGTGCGTTGACGACGAGTTGATAAGTTCGTCCAACGGGTGCCGTTTTTTCTTCCTTTTGAGCGGTTTCAGCTTCAACCTCATCACCGTCTTGGGAGACTTCTTCAGGCTGTGGTAATGGCTTCACAAAAAGATAGTGCATACCAACATCAAGGTTAGCCTGTAACGTACCTGATAGTGCTGTTGATAAGACATCGACTGTCTGCGGTGGTTGACTAAATAAGCCCACTTGCCAACCGAGAGTGGAATCTATGCCGGGCGTTTTTTGACTCAAGCTGATGGTGACTAAATCAGGGGCTTGAAGACCAAAACGATAGATATCAATATCACTCTCAGAAGAGATGTTACCATAATAGGTTTCATTGGGTGTGATAGCCGTTGCATCATCTGGATTGTCATTGGGCTGTCTTTCATAATAGGCGTTTTCTTCCCATTTGCGAGCGAGTGTATATTCCGCCGCTGGAAAAACAACCGAATCTAGTGAAGACACCCGAAAATAATAATTTCCGGGAGATAAGCCTTGTTCAAATTTCACTTCAAGGCTTGTTTCTGGTAAAGCGGCTGTATATAAAGTCTTAGCGAGATTTTTTTCAGAGTACAATTCGATCTGCCAACCAGAGTTTGGGTTAAGGCTGGGTGGTGCTTTTTGGCTCAAAGTCACTGTGATATTGCCACTGGTATCATGATCAGGATTTTTACGATCTGTGGATATAGTGAACTTATAAAAATCCACGTCAATCGCAGACAATAGTGTTTCTTTGAAACTGTTGCCTATTTTTTTTGCCCCTTCCAGTGTATCACTCACATCTTCACCCGCAACGGCGAGTGGTGTAATGCCTATCAATCCAAATACAAGTATAGTACGGTGCATTTTATTAACCTCCTAAAAATAGTTTGTTATGTTCAACTTGAGAAATGCCTGATTTAAGTTGAATTGCGTCGTTTAAGTGGGAACTATAATATAATACAAAAAATATTTCATAAAGTTTAAATTATCCTCGTCTTAAAGTATATCACTAACTGATGTTACGCAGGGTGTTTCTAAATTCCACCGATTTCATCGG
>JAGLHR010000227.1 GCA_023143415.1 Thiomargarita sp.
ATTTCTAAGCTCGAATAGAATCGCTTTGCGTCACATCAGTTATTAATACAGACGAAAATATTCTGATGTAGGGGCAATCCCTTGTGGTTGCCCTGAATACAAAAAACTTTCGCCTCGAAACCATTCATCTTGTGAACCATTGGTAAAATATTGGTACTAATAACAGGCTGATTAATAAGGAAAAGCTTAAACCAACCCCAATGGTAATTGCTAAGGGCTGCAACATTTCTGCCCCTTCACCCCAACCGAGTGCAAGCGGCAATAATCCGACGACCGTTGTTAAAGTTGTCATAAGGATAGGGCGTAGGCGTAATTCGCCCGCTTTCAAAATGGCTTCTTGCACATTTAAACCCGCCGCTCGTTGTAATTCTATCGTTTCCACTAAGACAATGGCATTATTCACGACAAGCCCTGATAACATAATCATCCCTAACCAGACGGGCATTGATAAGGGCATTTGTAGCCATTCAATGCCCATCGCTACCCCTATCGTCACAAACGGAATACTGAATAATATCACAAAAGGATTGCGTAGCGATTCATATTGTACTGCCATCACGACAAAAACTAAAAATATGGCGAGCGCGAGTAAAATATAGGTTAGTTGTTGATTTTCCTGCAACGCTTTTACCGCGCCGCCTTCATATAAGGTATAACCACTAGGCAAGTCATAAGAGGCTAAACGCCGTTCGACTTCTTTCATCACTTCTAGCAAACTGCCATCGGTGCTAATATTGCCGTTGATTTCAATAATACGATGTTGCTGATCGCGTATAATCTTAGAAGGAACAGGTATCCATTGTAATTGTGCGATTTCATCTAAACGAACGGCTCTGCCTACCTTGTTATAAAGTAAGACGGATTGCAAATCTTGTGGGTTTTGCAGTTCATCCCGGGGCAGACGTAAGCGTACATCAATACTGAGTTCACCGTCAATAAAATCAGTTACTACACGCCCATTCATCAGCGTTTTTAAATCGCGCCCTATCTCTTCAACGTTAAAACCCAAGGCATGAGCGCGTTGTCTATCTATAATAATGGCTAATTCTTGACGAACTTCTTCGGCAGAATGGCTGAGATTATCCAAATTAGGAATGTCGGAAAGGCGTTTTAATAATTCATTGCCTAAATGAGCGAGTGTTTCTAAATCTTCGCCTTGTAAACGCAAACTAAATCCCTCATTGCTTTTACCCAATCGGATACCGCGAATACCCATACTCCATATATGGACTTTTACTCCAACCAACGCCAGTTTTTTTAGCTTCTTCTTGAATTGTTCAATCCAATCCTTGGTAAGGATGCGGCGCGTGATAGGAACTAATTGCACATTAAGACTGCTACGATGACTGACTTCATATTGGGAACGCCCAAAGATAAAACCGCCCATTTGTGTAAATACCGATGCAACTTCGGGTTCTTTTTGCAATAAATGTTCTATTTTGATCACAATATTATCCATTTCCGGCACAGCAATCCCCGGTTCAGCGATGATCGAGACACGCACCTGTCCTTCATCTAAATGAGGTAAGAAAATCTGTTTTCCGTGAATAAATGTTGGAAGACTAAACCAGAGTCCTATAGAAAATAAGGCGATTATAAAAAAGGGCCAACGTAATAGGTATTTTAATAACCCGGTATAAATTCGTGTTAGGCTGAAAAAATTTCTCAAAAATTGGTAAAATCGGTTTTTTTGACTTTTCAACTCTATTTTCTCTTTTCGTAAAGAAGAGTGAGAAATTTTCAATCCGCCCGCCAGTGCTGGTACAACCGTCAATGCGACAATCAATGAAGCCACCATCGCCGCAGAAATGGTAAAAATCAATTCCCGAAAAAGCAGCCCGACTAATCCAAGAATAAATAAAAAGGGTAGCACTGCTGCTAAATTGGTTGTCGTTGAAGCCACAATCGCGCTGGTGATTTCACTCACTGCTTGAATTGTTCCTTCTATTGGAGAATCAGACTGTTGTTGATGGCGCGTGATATTTTCTAACATCACAATTGTGTTATCAACCACCATTCCCACGCCTAATGCCAAACCGCCTAATGTCATAATATTTAAGGTTAAACCGCCTAATGCCATGAATATCAGTGTCACCGTGATGGCTAAAGGAATCGCAGTACCAATAATTAAAGTTTGTCGTAATTCACCTAAAAAAAGGTAAACGACTAACATCGCCAATATGGCACCACTGATGGCAGAAGAAACGGCATTTTTCAAAGCATGTCGCACATAAATGGCTTGATCATTGACGACATCAATTTGTATATCGGGGGATAAAATCCGTTGTTCGTTGAGCCATGCCATGCGTTCTCTCACATAATCGACGACTTTAACCGTGTTGGCTTGCGGTTGTTTTTGGAGGGATAATTTAATTCCTGCGATATTATTAAAACGGATTCGTAGTCGCTCATCTTGATGCGTATCAAGGATTTGGGCGATGTCGCCTAAGAATAAATCTCCTTGAGGAGAGTTAGCACGGGATGAATTGGCAGAATCCGTTTCTCCATTAAAAGAAGTCGGGGAAATTCGCACCGCTGCAATATCTTCCACCCGTTCCCATCGCCCAAGCACGCGCGTATTGATTTCCTGTTTGGGCATAATTAATCGTCCGCCCGCGCTTTCTATATTGCCCCGCTTCAAAGCGTTAATCACATCATTCAAAGTTAAGCCTAATGCGACTAAACGTTGTTGATCGGGTAAAACATGAATTTCTCGGATTAAACCGCCTCCGACTTCAGCCGCCGCCACGCCCGGTAAATTGATAAACCATTTTGACAATTGTTTATCTACCCAAGTACGCAATTCAACCGGATCGCGTAAATCAGAACTGACGGATAATGTCAAGACAGGAATTTGTGAGGGATCTCTTTTATAAATCACAGGCGGTTGAATCGTGTCTGGTAAAAAGCGTTTTGCCCTATCTAAACGGGTGCTGGCATCACGCAGGGCAATATCAATATCTTTACCATAATCAAATAATAAATTAACGGCACTACGCCCTTCCGATGTCTGCGATTCTACACTGATAGCTCCTTCTGTGATCGCCAATTGTTCTTCAAGATATCGCGTCACCTTTTCTTCCATCACTTTCGCAGGTACACCGGGATCATTCACGCGCACTTGTATTCCGGGATAGATGATATGTGGTAATAAGTCAACACCGAGCTTTGATAAGGAAATTGTACTTAACAGGATGACAGCCAGGGCAATCATGATCACGCCGATGGGATGATAGACTGCATAAGTTGCTAAACGGCTCTGTTTTGAATGGTTCATTTTCTGGAGTACAACGGCTTTAGAAACCCAGTTTTTTGAAAAAACTTGGTTTCTGAGCGGCGAATAAAATACCTGAAAATTTGTGCTTCAGTACTTAAAATGTGAGCGCAAGACATTTTTAACATATTCCGACAATTCCTCTTGTACTTTCTCCGCTTCTTTTTTGAGTTCGTCCTATTCCACTATTTCTTTACCAAACCAAAGAATAAGTACTGAAGCACAAGTTATCGGATATGATGGAGTCCAAACCTTCAGATTTGGCACTTGGTAATTTGGTCACGTCCAAATCTAAAGGTTTGGACTCCAAAACATGTCCAAATCTAAAGGTTTGGACTCCAAAACACGTCCAAATCTAAAGGTTTGGACTCCAAAAATAAGTTTTTCTTCAAAAAACTTAAACCTCGAATAGATTTATCTCAAGGCGGAGTAGTTACAACAATTTGTTGAGAAGCCGATAGAGAAAACTCTCTCTTCCGTATTTCTCCTTAACAATTCGCAACAAATCATCGTCATCGGGATACTTCGCTAATTCTTCTCGAATGGGTGACATCCAATTTATCGCAATATTATCTTCATCATCCCATGAAAGCTGTTCAACGGGTGGATTGCCAGGTGGGTTTTTTTTACTCCAGCGTTGCAAATTCCCTTCCGTTAAGAACAGATATTCTGGGCTTTGTTGCCCCCATTTTTTTTCAGCCGCATCTAAGAAATCTTGGCGGCTTGGGTATTGCGTTTGCAACGTTTCCAAATCGCGAAAATAACTATTAATCGCGTTGTGTAATTGACTCATAATAACCTCTTATATGAATGACTCTGTTACTATTATAACTTTTTTTTGAACAGGATTTCAGCCTA
>JAGLHR010000228.1 GCA_023143415.1 Thiomargarita sp.
AAAACTTTAGGCTGAAATGTTGTAGGCTGCACACCTTTATGGTTGCCCTGAGTAATTACAATTATTGATTTGTCGCCATTTTAAAAATGGCTGAATTAATATAATTTACAATAAAATCAATAGCTTAATATAAAATATAACCAACTATTTTAGGATTGATTCTGAAAATTCTGATTCAAACTGATGGAGTTTCTCAATCTCAACAAGCCAAGTTTTTTAAGAAAACTTGTTTTTCAAAATTTCCCCCACTCAAACAAAATTAATGATGAAAACAATAACGCTTTCCATCACTTGATGCCTAATCGTTTCTCATCTCCATGCTATTGATATTCCCGCTGTACATCCAAACATCATTGAAGAAAACGGCAACCTTGTCTTCATAGATGGAGAACGTTTTCTATTACATTTATGACAACGTCGCTATGGTTGCCTTAAATTCTAACTACTGGTATGCACCGCAACAACGCGCCAAGGGCTGTCGTTAAACAGAGTGCTGAAGGCGATAACTTGGTACAACGGGGTATCATTGAACAGAGAGATAAGTATTTGAAAATATTGATGAAAAACAAAAAAGTGCTCGGTTTTTTGACCGGTGATGAACATAACTTTAATTGGCTAGTCATTAACAAGGAAACTAATATTTATCCCAAGAGTTGGGATAAAGAAGATATCAGAACGCTTCCAACATTCCGTCCTCTCTATCAAGTCAATAACGGTGCGGCGGACGCACCCTACTATGCCCAAAAAGAAGCACCTTGGAGTCCACAGTTACAAGGTTTTTCAACCCAAAATGCGGTGGTTTTCTTCCATATTCATGGCAAGTCAATTAAAATGGAAGTGCTTAATCCTGATACGTTAGAGACAATATTGCCCTAAGGAATGAGAATTGAATAATATACGAAACTAAACCTGACAGGTTTGGTTTGGCTTGAAAGTTTCGGATGTTATTAAAGCTTCATTCCTAAGTATATCTTTTCAAAGCTGAAGCGTTGAACTCCAATAAACCGTCCAAGCTGAAGCGTTGAACTCCAATAAACCGTCCAAGCTGAAACGTTGAACTCCAATAAACGCTCAAAGCTGAAGCGTTGAACTCCAATAAACCGTCAAAGCTGAAGCGTTGAATTCCAATAAATTTCCCCGGAAAATATAAAGTAATACTATTGATTTAAAAGGAATTTACGATGTTATTATTCTTATCAATCTCTCTCATCTACTTCGCCATCTTGGTATATCGCTTTTACTATAATTCCAATGTGAAAGATATCGATTTTTTATTATTTATGAGTGGCTGGATAACTTTCTCAATGTTGGCAGATGAAATTGTACCAGCCCCTAATCATGTTATGTTATTAGGGCTTGCTATCCTATTTTGTATAGGCACTTTGGCGATTTCATTTGCTTTTTTTCTAAAATATGTTATTTCTAAAAATATCGTTCATTCTTTAATCATTATAGGGATTGCTAGTGTGATTTTTGGAACCATCTTCGTTTCTGATTGGTCTTCAAAACAGGATATAGTGCTTCAAGAGCGTGAAACCAAAAATCTTGTCTTCTCTTTCCTTAAAAAAATGAATCCACATTTAAATAGGAAAAATACAAAAATTCTGGAAGAGATTGCTCGTGCAGATAATAATATTCAACAATTGCACAATTTAAGAAAAAAATTTCCACAGCAAAGTGGTATTATTGATGAAAAACTTGAACAATGGCAAACTTTAAGGGATCAATTAAACCAAGTATCTGAAGATATTTACCAAAAGGTAGCGGATGCGTATGTGATGTACAAAATTGCTGAAATACGGGGAAAAGATAAATTGACTCTTATCTCAACAGAACTCTTACAAGAGGCTAACTTGGCATTAACAAATGCTGAATCGACAAGGGCAATTATAGAGAATGCCCTTTTTGAGGCGAAAGTTTTTGAAGAAAAACTGTAAACCTTGAATGGATTTTGAAATTTCAAATAAGTAGGAAAATAATATGGAAAATCCAAAAGACATAGAAGAAATTCAAAATGTATTGGCTAAGGCTGATCTGCTTTATACGGAACAAGAGGTATCTGAGGCATTTGATGAGATGGCAGTGGCGATCACTCAACGCTTAGAGAAAAAGCACCCTTTGTGCCTAAGCGTGATGGTTGGGGGATTAATTCCTACTGGACAACTGTTACCGCGCCTCAATTTTCCATTGGAAATTAATTATATTCATGCCAACCGTTATCGCGGTTCAACTTATGGCGGCGAGTTGCGTTGGATTCAATATCCCAGTGTCAGTTTGCGAGGGCGTACCGTTCTAGTGATTGACGATATTTTAGATCAGGGTGTGACTTTACAAGGAATTATTCAACACTGTCAAGAAACGGGGGCGCATGAAATCTTAACCGCCGTTTTAGTTGAAAAACAATTGGAGGATAGCCGGATTGGATTACAAAAAGCCGATTTTACGGGATTAACCGTGCCTAATCGTTACGTTTTTGGTTATGGCATGGATTATCAAGGACAATTACGTTATGTGCCTGGAATTTATGCCGTGCATGGTTTGTAGAAAAAATGGTTTGAAATAATCGGAGATTTAGAAACCTTTTGAAAAAACGAGGTTTCGAGGTTTAAGTTTTTTGTAACTACTCAGCCTTGAAATAAATTTCAAGGCTGACAGCTAAAGCAGGCTCAGCTAAATTATTTTCGAGGTTTAAGTTTTTTGAAGAAAAACTGTAACTACTCAGGGCAACCACAAGGGATTGCCCCTATATCAGAATATTTTCGTCCGTCTTCATAAGAACCTATCCGGCCCTATTCGTTTTTGAACTTAGAAATCCGATTTTTGGAAAAATCGGATTTCTCAGCGAATAAAATACCTTTTGAGGCTAAAGTTTTTTTAAAGAAAAAACTTTAGCCTTAAAATTTATTCAAGCACAGATTCTTCAGTCTGCAACTTATCAGCCTGATTCAAAACATTTTCGATTTCGATTTCTGCTTCAATCGCATAAATCTCCTTCTGCATCTCTTCAATTGTATTGTCAATATTCCCCCCAATATTCCCCACATCAGTTTCAATGCTAGAATACTCTTGAACGGTGCGTATCGCATCCAACATATCTCGCTTGGCTTCTAACGCCTTGACTTTTAACACCATCAACTCACGGTTTTCCTTCATTTTCTGTAACGTCTCAAGCAGCTTGGTTTCAGCCACCTGAAGTTGTTGGAGAAAAGTCTCCATCTCTTGGAGAGTCTTTTTCACGAGATTGATTCTCGCTTCAGAACCACCAGAGTTTTCCAGATTTGCAAGCGATGCCTTCTTCGCCTCTACTTGCTTTTCAAACGTCTTGTACGACACTTTTACTTTGATAAGTTTACTCTTGACTTCACTTATCTTGTTGTCATACTTCTGAATAGCAATATCACCCTTCCCAACCATGTCTTGAATCTGATTGGCGATGCGTTTCTTGACTACATCAATCGTTGCCTTTCCGTCTTCACCACAACCTAAAGGGAGTAAGAAGACAGTAAATAGTAGTAAAAATTTGAGTTTATTCATAAAGTTCTCTTTCAATGGTTGATTTTACGATTTCAGCATTCGCTAGAACAGTTTGACTTTCTTTTAACAGTTCTGTTGAAATCCTGCTGAATTTCTTTCTGCCTTGTATATCATCAATTTTATAGGCGACATAAGCAGCTTCTACTTTATCATAAATATTATTTAATGTCTTTTTTAATTGCTTACGAAGCGTTTGCCATTGTTTAATGGATTTGTTGATCATATCCCGTTGATCAGGATACATCCCCTTTAAATCGTACAATTGCTGAATTTTCTTATCCGCAAGTACAATTTCCATCCTCATTTTAGAGCTGGTTTGATGTAACTCAGGATTCATGTCTGTCAGGAAAATATCGACTTCATCTTGGGCATTGATTCCTTGAGCCGTTTTGTTACATCCAACAGGTACTAAAATGAGTAGGCAGATTAAAAATAAAATGCGCCTATTCATATCATTTTTCCCATTTATAGCGTTTTTCGTTTGGGTG
>JAGLHR010000229.1 GCA_023143415.1 Thiomargarita sp.
ATCGTTTCGCCGCTTAGAAATCCGAGGTTTTTGTTCTGAATCAGAATTTCTTAAACCTCTTGGAAACATAGTGCGTAACATCAGTTTTTAAAGAAAAACTTTAGCCTCGAAACCATTCATCATTCATCATTCATCATTCGAGGTTTCCGTTTTTTTTTCAAAAAACGGAAACCTCGAAACCATTCATAATTCATTTAATTTTAATAAAATTAGAATTTATTGTTTAACAATTGAAGGTTTTAGCGTTGTATGTATTCTATTCCATATAAGCCAGCAATTGAATTTAAAGGTAATCTTTTAACTTTAATGGTTTTACACCTGCTTGAGTGTAATAATGAGAAAATTGCGAAACAACTGGCTGAAAAAATCTCCCAAGCACCAGGTTTTTTTCAACACGCGCCAGTCGTGATTGATTTATTTGCTGTACAAGATAACGAAGAAGAAAATGAAGAGATTGATTTACCTGAATTAGTCAAATCGTTGCGGGATTATGGTTTAATTCCAGTAGCAGTGCGAGGCTGTAATCCACAGCAACATGAAATCGCGTTAAGTTTGGATTTAGGCATTTTAGCAAATACAAAATCAGTTCGCCCACGACGCTATTTGGAATCAGAAACCGTTGCTGCCCCTGCCCCCTCAGCCAGTAAAATTGTCACGTTGCCTATTCGTTCAGGGCAACAAGTCATTGCACTTGAGGGAGATTTAATTGCATTATCGACTGTAAGTCATGGCGCAGAGATTTTGGCACTGAGGCATATCCATATTTATGGTGCTTTGCGTGGACGTGCATTGGCTGGTGTGAATGGAGATGAGAAGGCGCGGATTTTTTGTTTACAACTTAATGCTGAATTGCTCTCCATAGCAGGGCGATATTTAGTTAATGAAGATTTCCCCAAAAATGTACGGGGTAAAGCGGCACAGATTTATTTGGAAGAGGATTCATTAAAGATTCAAGCACTTTGAATTGGATGTAAGCGATTTATTGTCTAAATGACTGATAAATCACCGACGACGAACAATCTCAACGAATCTCTTATGAGTTATTAACTGATTTTTAGGCTAAGAAAATTTTTTAGCTTCAAACTGATACAGGAAAGTATTTTGGGCAAGATTATTGTTGTTACATCCGGTAAAGGCGGAGTTGGTAAGACAACAACCAGTGCCGCTTTTGCGACAGGATTAGCATTACGTGGACATCAAACCGTTGTCATTGATTTTGATGTTGGACTACGAAACCTTGATTTAGTGATGGGTTGTGAGCGACGTGTCGTCTATGATTTTGTTAATGTCATTAATGGTGAAGGTAATTTGAACCAAGCCCTGATTAAGGATAAACGTGTTGAGAATTTGTTTATATTACCCGCTTCGCAAACACGCGATAAAGAGGCACTTACTGTCAAAGGGGTGGCACGGGTATTAGAGGCTTTAAAAAAACGCTTTGAATATATTATCTGTGACTCACCGGCTGGTATTGAACATGGTGCAATTATAGCAATGTATTTTTCCGATGAAGCATTGATTGTAACTAACCCTGAAGTATCGTCTGTGCGTGATTCTGATCGTATTATCGGCATGTTGTCCAGTAAAACACGCCGTGCAGTGCAAAATTTAACACCAGTTAAAGAGCATTTACTGATAACACGTTATATTCAGAAACGGGTTAATAGTGGTGATATGTTGAGTATCCAAGATGTCCAGGAAATTCTAGCAATTCCCCTATTAGGAGTGATTCCCGAATCTCCGTCTGTTTTAAAAGCCTCTAATGCGGGCATTCCTATTACACTTGATAAGAAGAGCGATGCTGGACTCGCTTATCTTGATGTTATTGCCAGTTTCTTGGGCGAAGAACCACCACCTAGAGAAAAAAAAGGTTTTTTAACCCGTTTCTTCGGAAATTAACATGACTATTTTTAACTACTTTCGTACTTTACGACCACAACAAAAAACGGCAGCAGTTGCTAAGGAACGCTTACAAATTATCGTTGCACATGAACGCCGTTTGCGTAACTCCCCAACGCTTGAATATCTGCCCCAATTGCAACAGGAAATATTAGAAGTGGTCAGAAAATACGTTATTATTCAAAATGAACACATCAAAGTGCATATAGAGAAAGAGGGCCAATATGAAATTTTAGAACTGAATATTACTTTGCCTGATACGGAAAAAGGCCAAATCAATATTCAAAAAAGCTCATCGGATGTCACTTAGATTCAATAAGGATTAGGAACGTTTCGAGGTTTTAGTTTTTTTTCAAAAAACTAAAGTCGAGTCGAGGCTAAAGTTTTTTTCCTTTAAAAAAAACTTTAGCCTCGAAACGTTTTTTTAAAAAAAAAACGTTAGTCTCGACTCGAAAATGAAATCATATCGACGACTAGACCTGACAGGTTTTGGAAACCTGTCAGGTCTGATTCAACATGGTAGAATTTATGTACAACGCTTTAGCTTTGGACTATGGAGTACAACGCTTTAGCTTTGTGCGTCGTATTGTCTAGGAGTACAAAGCTTTAGCTTTGTGCGTATTGGAGTACAACGCTTAATAAGACTGAGTCGTTACGTTTTTTCTTCAAAAAAACGTAACGACTCAGGTATAAAACTGTAATATTATCAACAACTTATGAAAAACATATTTTTATAGGGTTATCATAAGTCATTGAAAAATAAGAAATTACAAATAAAGACAAAAAAGTCGTATTTTACTAAATCATTGATAATGTTGATTTTTTTATACCTGAGTAGTTACAAAAAAACTTTAGTCTCGAAATGAAACTTTAAAGCCAAACCTGTCAGGTTTAGCGACGAGGTTTTAGTTTTTTTGAAGACTAAAACCTCGTCGTGTATTATTCAATTCTCATTCCTAAGAACCGAAACGACAAGGTAGTTTAACCATTTCGGTTCTTAAAGCCTGAATTATGAATTATGAATTATGAATTATGAATTAAAATAATTCTCAAAGAACAGCAATAAAAAAATCAATTATTCTGTTACACTTTGCATAAAATATTATTGGAAATCACCAAGCGAGAGGAAAAAATACCTACTGTGAGTAAATTAGTCATCGTTGAATCCCCAGCGAAATCCAAAACGATCAAAAAATATCTAGGCAAAGACTTTGAAGTCTTAGCTTCTTTTGGTCATGTGCGTGATTTATTGCCTAAAGCGGGTGCAGTTGATACTGAGCATGATTTTGCCATGCGCTATCAACTTATTGAACGTAATGCCAAACATGTTAATGCCATTTGCAAAAATATGGAAAAGGCTGATACATTATACCTCGCCACTGATCCTGATCGTGAAGGGGAAGCGATTTCTTGGCATTTATATGAAATTCTCAAAGATAAGCAACTCTTGCAAAATAAAACGGTGCATCGTGTTGCTTTTCACGAGATAACTCAACACGCTATCGAAGAAGCCATTGCAAATCCACGTCAGTTATCAATGGATTTAGTCAATGCACAACAAGCGCGGCGGGCATTAGATTATCTGGTTGGCTTTACGCTTTCACCGTTGTTGTGGAGAAAAATTCGTAAAGGGCTTTCAGCGGGAAGGGTACAAAGTCCTGCTCTGCGTTTAATTGTTGAGCGTGAAATTGATATTGAAAAGTTTAAACCGCGTGAATACTGGACTATTGATGCGAATTGTCAAAAAGGGCGGCAAGCGTTCAAAGCTAAACTCAATTTGTTTGATGGAAAAAAACTCACCCAATTTAGTGTGAGTAATGAAGAACGAGCGGTTCATATCAAAACGACGCTGTTAACCCTGGCGAATGGTGAATTACAGGTTAGCAAAGTCGATAAAAAACAACGTAAGCGTCAACCCTCTGCACCTTTCACAACATCAACATTGCAACAAGAAGCGGCGCGTAAATTAGGTTTTACCACAAAACGCACTATGCAGACTGCCCAACAATTGTATGAAGGTATAGACGGTGCGGAGGGGCTAATTACCTATATGCGGACGGATTCTGTTAATTTAGCGAGTGAAGCCATTACAGAAATCCGCGAAGTGATCAGTGAGCGTTATGGCAAAGATAATCTTCCTAAAAGTCCGCGCAAGTATAAAACAAAATCCAAAAATGCTCAGGAGGCGCATGAGGCTATTCGTCCCACTTTGGCTAAACGCCATCCTGATGATTTAAAAAGTCATTTAAAGCAGGATCAATTTAAACTTTACACACTGATTTGGAAACGCACTATTGCTTCTCAAATGATTCATGCCACATTAGACACGGTGGCTGTCGATTTAGCGTGTGGTACGAATAATAACTTCCGTGCAACAGGTTCTACTTTAGTCAATCCTGGTTTTATGGCTGTTTATCAGGAAGGGATTGATGATGACAAAAAAACGGATAATGGTGATGAAAAATTGCTACCGCCCTTGGTGGTTGGCGAACAGGTTAAGCTGAAAGATATTGGCACTGGACAACATTTTACCGAACCACCCCCACGTTTTTCTGAAGCAAGTCTGGTGAAAAGTTTGGAAGAGTTTGGTATAGGGCGCCCTTCCACTTATGCCAATATTATTTCCACACTTCAGCAACGTGAATATGTGCTGCTGGAGAAAAAGCGGTTTACTCCCACTGATGTTGGGCGCATCGTCAATAAATTGCTCACTGATCATTTTAGTCTCTATATTGATTATGACTTTACAGCGAAGCTGGAAGATCAACTAGATGCGGTTTCTCGTGGTGAACAAGAATGGGTGCCATTAATGCAGAAGTTTTGGTCTAAATTCAAAGCGTTAGTTGATGACAAGATGAAAACGGTGCAGCGTCAAGATGTGACACAAGAGGCTTTAGATGAAGAATGCCCTGAATGTAGTGAGAAATTGTCTATTCGTTTGGGCAGACGAGGGCGTTTTGTTGGTTGTTCGGCTTATCCCAATTGCAAGTACACTCGTAATGTTGATGATAATAATGAGGAGAAGGAGAGTGTAGCGCCTGAAGTAGTCGAAGATCGTACCTGTCCTTTATGCGATTCTGAATTGCTGATAAAAAAAGGGCGTTATAGCAAATTTATTGGCTGTAGTAATTATCCTAAGTGTAAATTTAATGAGACTTTGGAAAAACCCGTTGATACCAGTGTGCAATGTCCAAATTGTGACAAGGGGACATTAATCAAGAAAAAATCGCGTTTTGGCACATTTTTCTACTCCTGTTCAACTTATCCAAAATGTAAATATGCGATTTCCAATGAACCGATAGTGGGACCTTGTCCAAAGTGTGATTGGCCAATTTTAATGCTGAAAACGACTAAGCGGCGCGGTACGGAGAAAATTTGTCCACAAAAAAATTGTGATTATGTGGAACAGGTTAAAAGTTGAAGTTTTGGTATTTATTTTGGAGTCCAACATTAACTTTGGGCGTTTTTGGTATCCAACATTAACTTTGGGCGTTTTTGGAGTCCAACGCTTCAGCTTTGGGCGTTTTTTTTTGGAGTCCAACGCTTTAGCTTTCCCAAAATCACAGAACCAAAGCTGAAGCGTTGGACTCCAAAATGACGGTGGACTCCAAAATGACTCTGTTAGAAAATGACTCTGTTAGAAAATGACTCTGTTAGAAAATGACTCTGTTAGAAAATGACTCTATTAAAATTGGTTAGAAAAACTCTTTGTTTTGACTTTACCCCTGAAAAATATCACGTTAGCCTTGCCTTTATCAGTATTCCAAATCATCGTTGTGCCTGATAAATTATCTAAGCCAAATAGCGAACCAATCGTACCCGTATCAACACTACCACCTGTCACTTTAGTTGGCTCACCTAAAATTTTGACGACTTCTTGTTCTGTCATGCCTTTTTCAACTTGGAGATAATCACTGTAAGTAAATCGTGGCGTAGCACAACTGCTCAGTAGAAGAGCCAATAATAGACTCACGGTTTTGTAAGAAAACATAAATGCCCCTTTAAAATATTTCATGCCAGCACTAATAATGAAGCAGAACATCATACGAAGTCAATAGAAAATTTCCCTACTTCTAATTAATTTGTAACTACTCAGGGCAACCATAAAGGATTGCCCCTACAACCAAATTATTATGTCGAGTGACGAAAATCTTCTGATGTAG
>JAGLHR010000023.1 GCA_023143415.1 Thiomargarita sp.
AAAAACATCCAAAGCTAAAGCGTTGTATTCCAAAAAACATCCAAAGCTAAAGCGTTGAACTCCAAAAAACATCCAAAGCGTTGAACTCCAAAAAACATCCAAAGCTAAAGGATATAATTATACCACATAAACAAATTGTCGTTTTTTCATATCGTTTTTCAGGGATAGCTTTCAGATATTTGGACGGTGAAAACAGCTTATAAGCGACGCTGAATTAAATGTAGTGGCAGACTTGCTGCCCTTTTTTGAATTGAAAATAAATTTTTTAATTTCAAAAGTTTCAAAGGTTTTTTTTAAGTCCAACACTTGATTTTTTTAAATGTTGCCATTATAATAAGCACCAGAGTTCTATATCTAACCTACCTACAAATCATAATATGCGCCCGTAGCTCAGATGGATAGAGCGTTGGCCTCCGGAGCCAAAGGTCACAGGTTCGACTCCTGTCGGGCGCGCCACTTAATATTCTCAAATTAAGTCCATAAAAAAATTTATTACTATTTGAAGGGTTATTAAAAAAATAATGATGATAGTCACGCAACCTATAGCTAAAGTGTTGACTGATTGTTTTTCATCGCTTTTGTTCGATTTTTTATCTGCCATAATTTATTTAATCTAAAATAAAATAATCTTATTAATATTTTTTCAGACTTTAGAACTTCTGTTTTTTCAAGAAACTGGGGTTCTCACTGAAAACTGAAATTGATTTCGAGGTTTGAGTTTTTTGAAGAAAAACTCAAACCTCGAAGGTACTTAAAGTCTCCTTATGCTGTTGTGCCAACTTAATGTAATGGTTGGCTGAATATTCAAAAAATTCCATTTCTGTCTCCTTTAAGGCGCGTCCTTTCCTAACGGGATTTCCGAGCCATAAATAACCTCCTTCTAATACTTTGCCTGGTGGAACCAGACTACCAGCAGCCAGTAATGTGTAAGGTGGTAATATCGCACCATCTAGTACAATAGCCCCTATTCCTATTAAGCAATGATGTTCTATCGTACAGGCATGTAGGGACGCTTGATGACCAACTGTGATGGATTCACCTAAAATCAGTGCTTTACCGCCTGGTTTATATTGACTGTCGTGGGTAACGTGTAGTACAGCATTATCTTGTACATTGGTACGCGCACCAATACTGATACTATTGACATCACCACGCACGACTACCATAGGCCATAACGAAGCCTGTTCACCAATAGTCACTTGTCCGATAACAAGGGCCATTGGATCAATATAGACGCTGTTGGCAATCACTGGCTTGTAGCCTGCATAATCACGAATTGGCATGATATTTTAGTCCTTTTTTTTAAATATAGAAATCTCCCCAAAGCTAAAGCGTTGGACTCCAAAAACCAAAGCTAAAGCGTTGGACTCCAAAAGCTAAAGCGTTGGACTCCAAAAACCAAAGCTAAAGCGTTGGACTCCAAAAATCAAAGCTAAAGCGTTGGACTCCAAAAACCAAAGCTAAAGCGTTGGACTCCAAAAACCAAAGCGTTGGACTCCAAAAACCAAAGCTAAAGCGTTGGACTCCAAAAGCTAAAGCTAAAGCGTTGGACTCCAAAAATCAAAGCTAAAGCGTTGGACTCCAAAAACTAAAGCGTTGGACTCCAAAAATCAAAGCTAAAGCGTTGGACTCCAAAAACCAAAGCGTTGGACTCCAAAAAACGTCAATAAGCAGCTTTGTCTAGGAGTACAACGCTTTAGCTTTGGAAATTGGAGTCCAACGCTTCAGCTTTGTCTAGGAGTACAACGCTTTAGCTTTGGAAATTGGAGTCCAACGCTTTAGCTTTGTCTTGGAGTACAACGCTTCAGCTTTGGACACATCAAATCTTAGGAATGGTTTCTCCCATAAAAATGGGAAAAATGAAGCAATTTATCACTGACACCAGGTGGCATTTGTGACCAATCAAATCGCCAACGCCAATTACCTTTTTCAACACCAGGGGTGTTCATCCGATGATTACCATCAAGTGCCAACACATCTTGCATAGGTATAATAGCGATTTGTGCTACCGAAGCAAAGGCGGATTCAATTAAAGGCCAAGGCATTTCGTATGGCTGAGTATGAAGATATTCGCAGACATATTGTTGTGTGTGTGTTGGCAATTCATTAAACCAGCCTAAAGTCGTTTGGTTGTCATGAGTTCCTGTATAGACGACAGAATGTTCAATATGATTATGTGGTAAAAACGGATTATCAGGACCACCGTCAAAGGCAAATTGAAGAACTTTCATGCCAGGTAAGCTAAATCTATCGCGTAAGGCAGTCACTTCATCTGTAATAACCCCTAAATCTTCGGCGACTAAGGGTAAATTGAGGTCGCTTTCTTGGATAGCTTCAAAGAGGGCATGCCCTGGAACGTGCATCCAATGACCATCAACGGCAGTTTCACAATGGGCGGGAATCGCCCAAGACGCTTCAAAGCCTCGAAAATGATCAATCCGCACGACATCAAATAACAATTTAGCCCCTTTTAAACGGGCTATCCACCACCGAAAACCATCCGATTGCATATAGTCCCAATTATAATGGGGATTACCCCAGCGTTGCCCTGTTGCCGAAAAATAATCGGGAGGGACTCCGGAAACAATCGTGGGTTGTCCTTGGGCATCTAGTAAGAAATTTTCGCGATTTGCCCAGACATCTACACTGTCTTCTGCCACAAATATGGGAATGTCACCAAACAAATAGATGCCGTGTTCATGGGCATATTGTTTAAGATCATGCCATTGGCTAAAAAATACAAATTGCTCAAAGCGATGTTGTTCAATCGTCTCCTCTAAGCGTAGTCGCGCATCAGCCAGTGCTTGTGGGTGACGATCACGTAACGCTTCCTGCCATCCCCACCAACCCGTTTCTTCTTCTATGGCTATCAGACGCGCTTCTAAGGCATCGTCATCTTGGATTTCTTTTAAAGCTTTTAGGCGTTCTCTTCTTAAAACCTTAAAATGTTCTGTTTGTAAAGCACGAAACAGCGCGTAATCTTCCAACCAATAAGCCTGTGTTTCAATAAACTCCGCAAAAGCAGTGCGATCATCTGCACTGGCGTTTTTTTCAAAGCCCGCTCGCGCTTCTTTTAAGCGAGCATGGCGATAGCGGACCGCAATCTCATGTTCTGGTGGCAGAAAAAATTCATCACGAAATTCAAGTAAATGGGATAATTCCCGTTCATCAGGATCGTCATAATACCATCCCTCCCGAGCAAGGCGTTGTAATTCTTGTTTGATCTGCGCTTCAAAGTTTGGGGAAGAATCTTTACTGAGCCAGCCTTTTTCAACCAAATGCGCTAAGCTGATAAGCAATGGATTGGCTGCATGTACAGATTGGCATTGATAGGGTGATAAATCTTCATGCGGTGCTCCCAAGGGCAACATTTGCCATAGCGATATACCACAGTTTGCGAGAAAATCAATAAAGTCGTAAGCATGTTTACCAATATCACCATTGCCAAGTGTGCCAGGTAAGGAGGTTGGATGTAGCAAAATTCCGGATCGACGCTGTTTAAAAAAATCGGCATTAGAAGTCATGCACTTTCCTCCTGTCCTTTACGCATCACACCATGTATGGCTGGATCACCGCCGCCGTGAGTAAATGCTTGTTCTAAATAGTCGGGCGGCGTTTCGCCCAAGAGTCGATATAAATGAGTTAAATGTAGTCGATATAAACGATCAAAGTCACGCACCGCAGGCGCAGGATTCTGACTGCCAAACCACCAACACCAATCTGAACCTTCACAAATAGCTAATTGACGCTCGGCAGCTTCTCGTTCTTTTGGCTCTAAGCGTGGGCTAATTTTGTCAAAGAGATGTTTGGCTTCAATCAACATTTCCCATCCGCGATTTTTATCTTGATCACCTATCCAAGTGGAAAAAGTACCATAAACCCAGCTACCTGCGACTAAAGTCGGTAATTCAGTCGTTTCTGAATCAAGACAATGTGAAAACGTGGTTAATTCCAATTTGGGATGTTCAGATAATTTTTGATACAATCCCCTCAGAAAATGGAAAGCGTTTTCTGGATAGTATTCCCAAGCATTTTCGCCATCAAGGATAATTGGGACAACCTGTGCACCTGAATTGGGCGCATCATCTGCAATGTTTTCTAAATGCTGTACCAGATGAGCGACAGCGTCATCGCCATGCCATTTGGCAAACTCAAAGCCAATTAAGTCCGATAGGTTATCATCTCGGAAAAAGCAATGTACAGGACTCTTATATAAAGAATAGGGGCGGTGCATAGATTGATTTTCCAGTCCTGCTTTTTTCAGGCTGTTAGCCAATACCGAGCCACCGCTGGCTGTCCAACGGAGGCCAAATTCTTCCAAAGCGAGTACTGTTGCTTCACTGACACCGCCTTCCGAGGGCCAACAGCCTTGTGGTGTGAAGCCAAAATGCTGTTCAAATGTTTTAATACCTTCCCGTATGTGCCAACGTATCCGTTCTTTGCCATCAGGGTAGCAAGAGATACCGTTTAAATTAACATCTGGCATGGCATCACGAGCGGAAAAAGTATCAAGCAGTAAGGGCATAATCGGGTGTGCATAAGGTGTGACAGATAATTCGATTTGTCCCGATTCTGCAAGTGCTTTATAGCGAGGTACTATTCCGCCCAATAATTCCCCTATAATTTCCAGCAGTTGTCGCCTGTCTTCGTTGTTGAATTCGCGCCCTTTTTCTATTAAGACTTTTACTCTCGCATCGGAACGGCGTACCGTTTCTCCTAACCAAGCTAAGTGATACCACATTAATAAGTCTATGAGGTATTGTTCATCCAGGTAGGTGACGACTTTAGCATTTTGTTTCAGTGGTTCTGCGAGTTCTGCGAGTTCTTGATAGGGTTTAAAACGTTGAATGAGTCTTTCTTTATTTGCACGCAAACATTGCTCAATCATAACTAAACGAGCGGCTATCACTTTTTTGTTTTCAGGTTCGTTCTCCTCCTGAGATTCCGGGGTAGGCTCTTGATTCAAAAAGGGCGCGTGGACAGGTTGGCTATTTAATGCCGCCAACAAGGGATCATGAATTGGAGTGGCATCGCGCAAAAAATCCTGAATTTGTTTGACATAATCATCCAATTGTTCCAATAAAGTGGGCGTAAAATTCATAACAGCACGGGCTTCAGGCACCGCTTCTAAATGTGCTGCCATATCAACATAATCTTTAATCCCATGCAGATAAGTCCAGGGAAGTTGATATTGTTTTCTGTGCCAATCGTAATAGGCTGGTTGGTGCATGTGCCAACAAACGACAACCTTTAATTTTCCAGACATAATTATAGCAATGGTTAATGGTTAATGGTTAATGGTTTCGAGGTTTGAGTTTTTTTTCAAAAAACTCAAACCTCGAAATGAATTTTAATATAAATATCAATAACTTACTTTTTTTAAGCGTAATTGATTCAATCGGAAAACGCTATATCCGTTTTCAGTTTTTCAGTTTGGCTGTTATTTCTGGAGTCCAACGCTTCAGCTTTGGCGGTATTTCTGGAGTCCAACGCTTCAGCTTTGGCGGTATTTCTGGAGTCCAACGCTTCAGCTTTGGCGATATTTTGGAGTCCAACGCTTCAGCTTTGGCGATGATTTCTGGAGTCCAACGCTTCAGCTTTGGCGATTTAATACACGGTTTTCAAAGCGAAAGCGTTGAACTCCAATTCTTCAAAGCTAAAGCGTTGAACTCCAGAATGTCCAAAGCTAAAGCGTTGAACTCCTATTTTCAAAGCGAAAGCGTTGAACTCCTATTTTTCAAAGCGAAAGCGTTGAACTCCTATTTTTCAAAGCGAATGGATTCCAATAATTAATTGGCATTGTGTACATTCTGTTTCAACATTTCCGGCGTAACAAGTACAACGCCGCCTTCACTCACATAAAAACGTTTGGCATCTTCTTCAGGATTTTCCCCTATCACTGTTTCAGGGGGAATAAATACGCCTTTATCAATAACCACTTTTTTAATGCGACAATGCCGACCAATTTCTACATCAGGTAAGACAACTGCTTCATCCAATAATGAATAAGAATTTAGTTTGACGTTGGAAAAGAGTAGCGAATTTTTGATTTTCGCGCCAGAAATTAAACAGCCGCCTGATACAATAGAATCGACTGCCATCCCGCGTCTGTCGTCATCATCAAAAACAAATTTAGCTGGGGGCAGTTGTTCTTGATAAGTCCAAATAGGCCATTGTTGATCATACATATTCAATTGTGGTGTCACTGAAACTAAATCCATATTGGCTTCCCAAAACGCATCTACTGTCCCTACGTCTCGCCAATACGATTGTTCACCTTTTTGAACATCACGAAAGCGGTAGGCAAATAGACGATGTTTCTCAATGAGAGAAGGAATAATGTCTTTGCCAAAATCATGGTCAGAATTGGGCAAATCGGCATCAATTTGTAATTGCTCATACAAAAAATCGGCATTGAAAACATAAATACCCATAGAGGCTAAGGCTTTTTTTGGATCATTGGGTGTCGATTGCGGGTTTTCCGGCTTTTCCATAAAACGCCTAATCCGCTTATCCTCATCAATACTCATCACCCCTAAACTCTTTGCCATTTCCAAAGGGACTTCTAAACAACCTACCGTCATATCAGCCTTGTTTTCAACATGTTCGGCGATCATGGGACCATAATCCATTTTATAGATATGATCACCTGCTAAAATCAGGACATATTCTGGATTGTGGCTACGAATGATGTTGATATTTTGAGCGACGGCATCCGCTGTTCCCTCATACCAAGATTCGTCCACATTTTGTTGAGCGGCTGGCATGAGTTCGACAAATTCCCCAAATTCTCCGCGTAAAAAACTCCAACCTTTTTGGATATGACGAATTAAGGAATGTGATCGGTATTGTGTCATTACCGAAATTTGGCGTATGCCAGAGTTGATACAATTCGACAATGGAAAATCAATAATACGAAACTTGCCCCCAAAAGGAACTGCTGGTTTAGCTCGCCAATCTGTCAGGTTTTTGAGACGTGTTCCACGTCCACCAGCTAAGATTAAGGCTAATGTACCGCGAGTTAAGCGACTCACAAAACGATGTGTGGGTTCAGTATTCATTTTTTCTTCCGCCTTGATAAGCGTATTGAACCATAAGTTTTAATGTTAATCAATAATTTATGATTCAGTACATTATATTTCGTTTTAATTTAAGTCATTAATAACTTCGAGGCTAAAGTTTTTTGAAAACGACTAATCTCGAATACAATATTATAATTCAAACTCAATTTATTACAAAATAATCGTTAAGAAATCCGATTTTTTCAAAAAATCGGATTTCTAACCAATATCTCAGTACAACGGATTAGGGAATAAAACGGATGGATTCAAGGTAAAAGTTTCGGAGACTCTTGATTACTCTATAAATGTTCAGAAAAATAAATTCTTAGAAACCAAGTTTTTTCAAAAAACTTGGTTTTTAAAATGCTCAATTTATTCCCGTGCTAAGTTTAATCCGTTTTATTCCCTAATCCGTTGTACTCATGAGGCACTACTTTAATCCGTTTTATTCTCTAATCCGTTGTACTTAATATAGGGCTGAGTTGTCACTCAATTTTTAGTATTTAGTCACGTCGCACCATTATTAACCATTAACCATTAACCATTAACCATTATTATGAAATATTGTTTTATTTTTGTTTGTCAGCAAGGAGAGTTAGAAATCAAATCTATGCTCCTTGCAGCTTCTTTAAAGCGTTATTTGCATTGTGAGTATGAACTGATCGCTGCTATTCCACAACCGACTACTCGCTGGGGAAGCCTCTCAAAAAATACGCTTAACTTAATGCAAACGTTGGAGATACGCTCTGCTCCGATAACTAATCGTATTGATGAAAATTATCCTATTGCTAATAAAGTGGCTTGTTTAGGGATAAAAACGCCAGCTGATCAACTCGTTTTTTTAGATAGCGATATTTTATGTTTGCGGAAATTTTCTCCCCCATTTAACGCGCCTTTTAATGCTAAACCCGCAGATTTAGCCACTTTTACTGACGAAGTGAGTCGATGGCAACCTGTGTATGATTTATTTCAATTACCTTTGCCCACAGAGCGCGTGATTTCTAGCACTTCTAATCAATTGATGTTGCCCTATTTTAATGCAGGTGTTATTGCAGTACAAAACGATTTAGGTTTTGCACCAGTTTGGGAAGAATGTTGTCGAAGAATTGATGCAGAGAGTTCGATAACAAATAAACGCCCTTGGTTAGATCAAATTGCTTTACCCATCGCTGTCAAGCAATTAAATTTAAAGCATCACTGTTTTGATGAACGTTTTAATTATCCTGCGCATTTGAAGCCATTGCCAAAATCTCCTCAACTTTCACCCTTTCTTTGTCATTATCATTGGGCTTCTGTCATTCGGCGCGAACCCAGGCTAAACCAACTCGTCAAAGAATTAGCAGAAACTTATCCCCTCCTCAAAACACTCATATTAGCGTTAGAGCCCTGGGCACAGTTACTCAAACCTTATACTTTGCAAAAACCAAAGAAACCCCGTTTTTTCAAAAAACTCGGTTTCTCAGAATCTAAAAAATATCGTTTCTCAGATAATAGAGTAGAAGCCATTATCACAGGCATCCCTCGTAGTGGTACGAGTTATTTATGCCGCCTGTTACATCTTATTCCAAATTATGTGGTTATTAACGAACCCGCACAAATATTTCCGCCCTTAACCAATGATTTAATCCCTTGGCAAATAGCGACTTTTTATCAGGAATTACGGCGCGATATTTTAGATGGAAAAGCGGTTGAAAATAAAGTAGAGAACGGTCAAGTCATTGAAGATACAGCAATTATTGATGTCAGAACAGCCTATCAGCCGCCCGTCAGTCGCCCTGATTTTTTACTCTGTACTAAAAACACATTGGCTTACATGGCTAGATTGTCACAGCTTAAAC
>JAGLHR010000230.1 GCA_023143415.1 Thiomargarita sp.
TTTAATAAGATACGCTTTAGCTTTGAATTGGTATCCAACATTAACTTTGAATTGGTATCCAACATTAACTTTGGACGTTTTTTTACATCATTTAGGAAAAATATTATAATGGCAATAATCCAAAAAAAGATTTGCATGATTGGTGATTTTTCAGTCGGCAAAACCAGTTTAGTTGGTCGTTTTGTACGTCAATCGTTTTCAGAAAAATATTTAACAACCGTTGGTGTCAAAATAGACACAAAATTGGTGAAATTAACTGAAAATCAAGATGTTAAACTCATTTTATGGGATATAGCGGGTGGCGATGCGCTAACCACCACAACCGCTTCATACTTGCGTGGAGCAGCAGGATTTTTACTGGTTATTGATGGAACACGTCTTCCTACGTGGAAGAACGCCTTGAATCTGCGCCAAGCGGTTACAGAAAAAATAGGGGAAAAACCCTTTGTTATGTTACTCAACAAAGCAGATTTGGAAGAGAAATGGGAAATTACGCCACCAATTATTGATGAAAAAATCCAACTAGGATGGACAATATTAAAAACGAGTGCTAAAACAGGTATGAATGTTGAAGAAGCGTTTTTTAAATTGGCAACGCAGATGTTAAATTGTTAATGATGAATTATGAATGGTGAATTGTTAATGGTTTCGAGGTTTGAGTTTTTCAAAAAACTCAAACCTCGAATGGTGAATAGTGAATTATCGACTCTCGTTCGACTCTCGTTCCCAAACTCTGTTTGGGAATGCCTTCCACGACGCTCTGCGTCGCCTCGTCCAGACGCAGAGCGTCCGTGAATGGGTTCCCAAACAGAGTTTGGGAACCAGAATGGGTAATTAATAATTCACCATTAATAATTCACCATTAATAATTCACCATTAACCAAGGAGAATAAAATAAATGGCCACAATTCCAGTAAGCATCGCCAAATATATCCGTTCAATGTGGATGGCAGAAATGATCATCACTTATCTGCACATTGATAAGCATGGTAATTTAGTCGATTGGGGAGGATATCCTCAACATTATGGATTAACCGATTTGACGGTTGGAAAATCTGCGACTGAACAAGTCAATTTTCTTGAAGGTTTGCTTAATATTTCTCATACCGAAATCTTAGAATTTGTCGGGGTAGGCAATGGGCGTTGTGCTCATGTGCATCTTCTGCCATTAGAAAATGGTACTTGGGTATTGATGTTTGATGCCACTAAGGAACATAATCGACAACAACAGATGCAACAACAGGTTAATGAATTGAGTATATTAACCTACCGACAAAGCCAGTTGCTGCAAGATTTAGAATCAGCACGAAGACAGTTGGAAGAGGAAAAGCAGGAACTTGAACAAGCCAGTGAGATCAAGGGTCAATTTATTGCCACATTGTCACATGAATTACGAACCCCATTGACTTCTATTGTTGGTTATACTAAGTTGCTTAATGAAGCAGAACAGGCTGATGCTCGCCAAGCCGATTATTTAAGCAATGTAAAAAGCAATGCCAACCATTTGTTATCGCTGATTGACAATGTGCTTGATCAAGCAAAATTAGATGCAGGACAAGTTATACTTAATCCGAACGATTGTGATATTAGACAGGTTTTGGCCGATTTAAGAACTCTGTTTTTTCCCACTGCACAAGAAAAAGGGCTGCTCTTTGAAACCGATATTAAAGAAACAATACCGGCGCAGGTGATCATTGATGAATTAGCCTTTCGACAAGTATTGATCAATTTGGTCACTAACGCCATTAAATTTACTGAAAAAGGCTTTGTACGACTCACAATCGGTTGGGAATCAGAGCGTTTAGAATTTTCTGTGGCTGATAGTGGCCCTGGCATTTCCCATGAAGCTCTGCAAGACATTTTTACGGCTTTTCATCGTGAAAGTATCGCTCAAAACTTACCCGGTGCTGGCTTAGGATTAGCCATTAGTCATCATATCATCGACTTAATGAATGGGGAATTAACGGTTGAGTCTATAGTTGGAGAAGGTTCTGTATTTAAGGGATTTGTGCAAGTACCCATTGCACAGACTCTGAACCTTCCAGAAAAAGGAGAGGAAAATCAGGAAATGGCCCATACAAGTGCAACCATTTTAGTGGCTGATGATAGCGTAGATATTCGTAATTTGATGGAAATCTATTTAGAAGATGGCGGTTATATCGTCATCAGTGCCAATAATGGTGCCGAAGCCATTTCATTAGCAGAACAATTTAAGCCCGATTTAATTTTAATGGATATGCAGATGCCGGTGAAAAATGGCTATGAAGCAGTCAAGCAATTGCGTTCTGAGAATTTTGAAATACCCATTATTGCGCTGTCTGGTTCCTCTCTTGCACAAGATAAAAATTACGCACTTGAAGTCGGTTGTGATCACTATCTTGTTAAACCAACACCTTTTGAAGAGTTATTAAAAATCGTTGGATTGCTTATCAATCAAGCAAATAATAAAGTCATTTTTGAATCCATTTAAGGTGATTCTGCTGATGAGGTTTTAGTTTTTTTGAAGGCGAAAACCTCGTCACTAAACCTGACAGGTTTTAAAAACCTGTCAGGTTTGAAACAATGTTGTAAAACTTAATCACCATTCACCATTCATCATTCACCTTATTAATTCGCATATAACGTGTTTCATAATCAACGCGCAATAACAATGCTAACATAATACAAGTTATTATCATACTTGAACCGCCATAACTCATCAAAGGTAAAGTCAACCCTTTTGTTGGCAGTAATCCCATATTTACCCCTAAATTGATACTCGTCTGTAATCCAATCATTAAACCAATACCATAAGCCAGATGAGACGCATAATCTAACCCTTCTCGCTCAGTGCGAATCGCAATCGTAAACGCTCGTAAAACGATAAAACTAAATAAGCCAATGACAAAAATAACACCAACTAACCCCAATTCTTCAGCGAGAATAGCAAAAAGAAAATCGGTATGGGCTTCCGGTAAATAAGCCAGTTTTTGTACAGAATTTCCTAATCCTACACCAAATAATTCTCCACGCCCGATGGCAATCAATGCTTGTGTCAATTGAAATCCGCTATTAAATGGATCAGCCCATGGATTGAGAAATGTCGTCAACCGTTGCATCCGATAAGGAGTAAAGACAATCAGTAAACCTAATACAAGCGCAACGATGAACACCCATAAGAAAAATTGGCGCATCGGTACACCTGCTAAAAATAACATGCCCAATACGGTGGCAAATAAAACCACAATTGCACCATAATCTGGCTCTAATAATAATAAGCAAGTGATTAAGCAGACAATGATGATAGGTTTAAGAAAACCACTTAACGTTTCACGCACTTCTTCAGAACGGCGCATCAAATAGCCTGCCAAATATAAAATCATAAACAATTTCATCGGCTCTGAAGGCTGAAAATGAATACCCCCAAATTTTATCCATCGCATACTTCCATTGACTTCATAACCTATACCTGGGATAAGTACCAATATCAATAAACCCATTCCTAAAAACAATAATGCTACACTCAGGCGTTGCCAAAATTGTACTGGCATAAAAATGATAATAAACGCTAACGTGACTCCAACGCTGGCATAAGTGAGTTGTCGCCAAAAATAATATAGTGGTTCACCAAATTGAGTTTGGGCAACATTAATAGAAGCAGAAGCCAGCAAAACTAAACCCAGTAATAATAAGGTGAAACTACTTAATATTAATTTGGTATCATAGTTGACTGAACAATGTGATTTATTATGGGGTTTGTACATCAATAATACTCGTTCTCTGAGAAACGATAGAAATTTTGAGAAACGACTGACAGGTTTCAAAAAATTCAACAGAAAAAAAATTCGACTGACAGGTTTCAAAAACCTGTCAGGTCTCAAAAAATTCGACAGGTTTCAAAAAATTCAACAGACCTGACAGGTTTCAAAAACCTGTCAGGTCTTAAAAAATCGGCGTTCGAGACGAACTCCAAACGACACGCTAAAGAGAATCAGGCGAAAAAATCTCAATATCGGATTGAAGCGGAGTGCCACAAAATATCATCGGTTTTGGACTCCCGAAGACTAAAGAGATTGACGGAGAAAATTGAGCCAATGTCTTTCTATCCGTGCAGAAATAGATCGTCTCGTCATTCCTCATCTTGCCCACCGCTAATGGATAATCACGACATCCCACCATCAACCATTTCCCTTCCGTCACTAATGCCATGAAGGCAAATTGCCCCTTCAATTTGGTCATCATCTTTTGCATGGCATCAATCGGTGAGAGAGAATCGTATTCAAAATAATGGTGAAACAGCAACGAAAGCGTTTCTGCCATATTATTTTGGGTATAAAACAGATGCCCATCAGAAATCAATTTTTCCCGTATTTCAGGGAGATTATCAATAACACCGAGACACGTCACTGCAAGATGCCCTATTGAAAATAAGGGCATTACACCGTATTGGGGTAAAAAAAGAGGGGATGGGCGAAAAAAAGCAATTCCCAAACCGCCGAGGGATTGTCTCTGCCAGTTTAATAACGTCTGCACATCGAATGAGCATCGATATTGAATAGACTCATTCTGTATGCCACATATCCCTAATTCAAGCCGGGCTTTCTCTTTTGCTAAGACATCGTGTAACGTTTGAAAACGTTTCAAAGTGTTCTCTTTTGGGTTCAAAAAGCCAAAAATGCTTTCCGTATTTTTCATAACCGGTTTCCTAATAATAAATTAATTATTGAGTATATCTATTTGTAGGAATCAGGTCTAGTGTTGCAAACGGTTATTCGCATTTTAACGGTTTTAAACCGATTTTTTGATCACTTTTTATTAAAACACGCTTCTGAAAACGTGGGAATCCGGTAATTTCAGGGGTGGAAACCGGTGATTTAAAATTCGCCTGTCGTTGTGCAGTTTGTTATGTACGTCAAGGTTGCATAAAACTTTCGCCTCGAATCTTGTATTCAACGGTTGGAAGATGAAAAACTGGCATAATATTTAAATAACCCAATGCTAATTACAAATGTAACAGAGTGTATTTGAAAGAAAAAAATATCTTTATACTGAGCACGGTTATTCCTGCGCTGAGTTAAGTATATTTTTCCCGTTTCCATGCGCAAGCGTAACGAGAAATGTACGTCAAGCCAGCGTTGCATAAAACTTTCGTTCAGCCTTGAAATCCATTTCAAGGCTAACAGAATTTTTTGTAGGGTGGGCAAGGTCCTTTTCGTGCAACGCCATCTTGCCTCAATGCCATTAAGTTAAGGGCAGACACACAGGATTCGAGTCGAGGCTAAAGTTTTTTCTTTAAAAAAAACTTTAGCCTCGAAACGTTTTTTGAAGAAAAACGTTTGGAGCAAATGCCCCTACCAATCTCCACATATTCAGGGGCTGTAGGGGCGAACCTGCGTGTTCGCCCTGGTTTAACTTAGTTCCACAATGTTGAATCAGACCATTCGAGTCGAGGCTAACGTTTTTTTAAA
>JAGLHR010000231.1 GCA_023143415.1 Thiomargarita sp.
GAGGTTTAAGTTTTTCTTCAAAAAACTTGAACCTCGAAAACTCACTTGATTTTTAATTCTGAAAATTCAAAAATTCAAAAATTCTGATTCTGACAATAAAAAATGTCCTGTACAAAGTTCACCATTCATAATTCATCATTAATAATTCACCATTCACCATTAATAATTCATCATTAATAATCATTTCGCCTTAACCCTTTCCATTGCGGCTTTAATTGTGGCTTCTTTACTCGCATTTGAGGCGGTTTTGAGTTTTTTTAGACGCGCTTTTTTTTCAGCTTTGTCGCGTTGAAGACGAAATGTACGAAATTCATGCCGTTTTTTGGCTAATTCGGCTTTTTTACCTTTATGTTGACAGGCGTGAATTTCTGCTTTAGCATAACGATAGTAGCTGACGAGAGGAATATGACTTGGGCAAACGTAGGCGCAGCAGTTACATTCAATACAATCAAAAATGTGATACGCTTGCGCTTTTTTAAAATCCTTAGCTTTTGCGTGCCAATAGAGCTGTTGTGGCAATAAGCTGATGGGGCAAACTTGGGTGCAAGCCCCACAGCGTATGCAAGGCATTTCTAATAAGCGTGAGGTTTCTATTTCATCAGCACGCATAAGAATTAAACAGTTTGTCGTTTTAACAATCGGCATTTCGTCATTGGGTAAAGCGAAGCCCATCATGCCTCCCCCCATAATGAGTCTTTCTACCCCTTCTTTGCGACGACATTGATCAATAATGACGTGCATTGGTGTTCCTAATAGCACTTCAAAATTTTGCGGCTTTTCTACACCGCCACCTGTGATAGTAATGAGTCGTGATAATAAAGGGGTTCCGAGTTGCACCGCCCGATAAACGGTTCTAGCGGTTTCCACATTATGTACGACAATGCCAACACTGGCAGGTATTTGGGATCGCCCCACTTCTTTTCCTGTAAGCGTTTGAATTAATTGACGTTCCCCTCCCATTGGATATTTTGTCGGTATTTGTACTACTTCCACACGCTCATCTGCTGCTTCTAAGAGTGCTTTATACGCTTCCGGTTTATTATTTTCTACCGCAATGAGACAATGTTTTGCACCGCCTAAGATGTGCATGACTATCTTGGCACCGGCAATAATCTCATCTGGACGTTCACGCATAATGCGATCATCACAGGTGATATAAGGTTCGCATTCGGCACCGTTGATAATCAGGGTGTCTATAGCACCAGAGTTTAATTTGATATGGGCTGGAAATCCTGCCCCGCCTAATCCGACGATGCCAGCTCTTGCAATGTGTTTACGCACCACGTCAGGGGCTAACTCGGCGTAGTTTGTCATGGGTAGGCATTCAATCCATTCTTCTTTTCCATCTGTTTCGATAATAATGCACGGGGCTGTTAAACCTGATGGATGTGGTACTGCGCGGTGTTCAATAGCGACAACGGTGCCGGAGCTAGAAGCGTGAATGGGGGCACTCATGGTTAAATGACAATCTTTTTTCTGCTTGCAATGGGCAACGATTTGACCTTTTAATACTTTTTCACCGACTTTTACGATGGGTTCAGTGGGTTCGCCAATATGTTGTAATAAGGGCAGAATTAAAAACGGGGGAATATCTGCTTGAAGTATTGGGGTTTGATTTGATAAACTTTTATGTCCATCAGGTTTAACCCCGCCATGAAATGGCCACAATGTCATAATACAGGCTCCATAGGATTTTGTAATGTTGGGGGCAATGCGGGATAGGGCCATTTCCAAGTGTTCACCGCTAATGGGATAGAAACCATCTTAATGCAGTCAACAGGACAGGGGGCAATACAACGTTCACAGCCTGTACATTCTTCTGCAATAACTGTGTGCATACATTTTGCGGCACCTAAAATGGCATCAACTGGACAGGCTTGTATGCAGAGGGTACAGCCAATACAAGTCGATTCGTCAATCACAGCTAACATTTTTTGCTTTTCTATGCCGTGTTCTGTACTGAGGGGTTTAGGCTCACAGTCTAATAAATCGGCTAAGGCTAAAATGCATACTTCACCGCCGGGTGGACATTGGTTAATTTCAGCTTCGCCCTTCGCAATTGCTTCTGCATAAGGGCGGCAACCAGGATAACCACATTTTCCACATTGTTGTTGTGGTAGAATGGCATCTATTTGATCAACAACGGGATCGCCTTCGACTTTAAAACGCACTGAGGCGTAACCGAGCAGTAATCCGAATAATAAGGCGAGGAGACTAAGAAGGCTAATTGCTGTTATCATAATTTAACTAATCCAGAAAATCCCATAAATGCGATTGACATAATGCCTGCGGTAACCAATGTAATTGGTGCGCCTTGAAAAACTTCAGGCACATCTGCTACGGCAATACGCTCTCGCATTGCTGCAAATAATACTAATACTAATGAAAAACCTATTGCTGCACCAAAACCATAAATGGCAGATTCTATAAAGCCATGTTTTTCTTGTACATTTAATAAAGCGACTCCTAATACGGCACAGTTCGTTGTGATTAAGGGTAGAAAAATACCTAAGACTTGATATAACATGGGGCTGGTTTTATGAACCACCATTTCTGTGAATTGTACGATGACTGCAATGACTAAAATAAAGGCAATCGTGCGTAGAAATTCTAATCCCAGTGGTATTAATAAATATTCATTAACCAAATAACTGCTGATGGCGGATAAGGTTAATACAAAAGTTGTTGCCATTCCCATTCCCATAGCCGTTTCTAATTTTGTTGATACGCTCATAAAAGGGCATAGCCCTAAAAATTTGACGAGTACAAAATTATTAACAAGTACAGTGCTAATAAAAATAAGTAGATATTCAGTCATTTTGGTTATCAGTTATCATTGGAATTCTGAGTATAGGATTAACGGTGTAAACGGATTAAATTTTATCAATTTTCGTGACACAATGTTTTTTCAAATTCGTCTCATAAATAATTTTTACATTAAAATCAATTAGTTACATATTATAAAATAAAAAAGTAATGATTCAGCCTTGAAATTTCGTAACTACTCAGGGCAACCACAAGGGATTGCCCCTACGATATAATCAGGGCAAGCACAAGGGATTGCCCCTACGACATAATCAGGGCAACCACAAGGGATTTGCCATAAAAATATTTTCGTCAGTCTTCATAAG